>JAGAQK010000103.1 GCA_017622825.1 Clostridia bacterium
CTTTGGGTATTAATCTTGTTAAATTGGAAAGCCACCCCATTCCTGATCGTGACTTTGAATTTATGTTCTATTTTGATCTTGATACTCCTGTATATTCTTCTGAATTCATACAATTGATTTGTGAACTTGACAGTTTGTGCGAGGAATTCAGGTATTTGGGCAGTTATTCTGAAATGATATAAAATAATTACAGGGGTCTTTATATGAAATTATGTGGTTTTACCGAATTTAAAAGCGGTCTTCTTGGAGAAAAACTTGGTCATAGTTTTTCTCCTCAGATACACAGTTGTTTTGCTGACTACAGTTACACGCTCTTTGAGGAATCTCCTGAGAGTGCGGAATCTTTTCTTCGCTCCGGCAGTTTTGATGGTATAAATGTTACTATTCCTTACAAAAAGCTTGCCTTTTCTGTTTGTGATGTTACATCAGATGTTGCTCAAAAGATCGGCAGTGTTAATACGGTAATTAGACGTGACAATAAGCTATACGGCTTTAACACAGATTATTATGGGTTCACATATTTGGTTAAAAAGGCTGGTTTTAACGTATCAAAAGGAAAAACTCTTGTGCTTGGCAGCGGCGGAAGTTCCGTAATGGCGTGTGCTGCCTTGCGCGACTTAGGCGCTAAAGACGTCGTGGTTATTTCGAGAAGCGGCGAAAATAATTATTCCAACATATATGACCTTCATTCTGATGCAAGCTTTATCGTTAACACCACTCCGATTGGCATGTACCCCAAAAATGGTTTTGCTGCTGTTGATTTAGAGCGTTTTGATTCTTGTCTTGGTGTAATTGATATTATTTTTAACCCTTCTAAGACGAAACTCTTATTGGATGCCGAAAGGCTCGGCATTCCTTGTATAAATGGTTTACCTATGCTTGTGGCGCAGGCAAAGCAGGCGTTTGAGCTGTTCACGAGTCAAATAAGTGTCGATGGTCTTTCAAGCGAGGCAAGCTCCTTAGATGGCTTGTCTGTTGCTGAAATTATCGATGGTATAACTGCTCAGATAGAGTTTATGACTAAAAATATTGTTTTAATAGGTATGCCGGGGTGTGGAAAAAGCACTGTCGGAGCCGTTCTTGCAACGAAACTTTCGCGTGATTTTGTTGACATTGATTTAGAAATCGAGAAAAGAATAAATATGTCGATTTGTGACTTTTTTGCTGAGTACGGCGAGCCTGCTTTTCGTAAAATCGAAAGCGAGATACTTGATGAGTTCGCGCGTAAAAGCGGTCTTATAATAGCAACAGGCGGTGGTGTTATCAAGAACCCTCTTAATCATCAACTAATTAAACAAAATGCAGTTATTGTTATGCTCAATCGTCCTTTAAATGAGCTTGCAACTGACGGCAGACCGATTTCTATGTCTTGTAGTATGGAAAAACTTGAGCAAGAGCGCCTTCCTATATACAAAGCCTGGAAAGACATTGATGTGCCTTGCAGCACACCTGAGCAAACAGCTTGTACGATAATTAATTGTTTATCAATTTAATTACTGATATTAATTAATACCATAGAAACAAAGAGGAGTCATAAAACATCAGTCTTATGACTCCTTTTTCATTTCATTTTTCTATCAGCCATTATTTAAGGAACTCGCAAGCGCTAGTACTCCAACCTGTATCCTTAACTGCTTTTTCAGAACTAACTAAAGATTGAATTTGAACAGTTAAAGTATATGTCAATCCGCCGTATCCCTTAGGATCTGATACATATTTCTTAATTCTTGTGTTTCCTGTCGGATCACTTGGATCCTTGTATCCAATATACTCAAACGTCTTATTACCGGCTTCGTCAGAATTTTCTTTCCAACAAGTGCTGTCATAGCCATCGTCCCCAAAAGTCTTGCCTGATGCATCAACAGCAACTGTGCCAATATATGCATTCGAAGATAACGTAACAGAGTCTATAAAGTTCTTTGTTTCCTCACCTATTGAGCCGCCTTCCGGAACACCTGCAAGAGGCTTTTGATAATAATACCAATAGTAATCTTCGTCAATAGGACTCTTGTTGCCGGAAGCGTCACCCTTAAGCCAATAAGCGCCCGTATTTCCGGTCTTACTGTCTTTTACAAATTCACCATAGTTAATTTGTGCTGCCTTTTCTGTCGCAGAGTTAACACCCTTTGAATCTCTAACCATATAATACTGATCAGTAACGTCAACACCATCTTTAAACCATGTTTCACTGACAACTGAAGCTCTTACAATAATATCGCCAAACTCTGTATTTTGAGCATACAATTTCTTTTCAATAGTTTCATTTGGTTTCCAATCATCAGGACTTTCAAAAACTTCAAAGAAATCATTGCCATAGGGCTTTACATAGAAATCATTTTGAAATGTAGTTCCATTTTTGAAATATGCCCATGAGCCCGAAACAACACCTACCACAAGTAAGCAAGCAATTGCTATCACAGCGAATTTATTATTCTTTATGAATTTCTTCACTATTGACACCTCCGTCAAATCTATCGTCTTTATCTTCTTCAACTAGCGAATCTATTTTAATATACGGTAAAATAACATTCGTTGCAATTATAACAAATACCACAGCACAAAGCCATAAATTATTATTGACAAACGTTGTATATCTGCCAAGAAACGGTATCTGAAAAATCGCATCCTCGCTAATTTCTGCAACTCTACCTTTAACCTTTGAGTAACTGATAGGCTTATCTGCCTGGTTGTTACTATCTCCTTTTGTAGTCAACTCACGCTTATCTGAATCTACTGATATAACTCTGTGTGTCGAGTTTTCTTCTCCGGATAATATGTAAGTTACTACGTCTCCTTCTTTGATATCCTCAAACGCAACTTCTTTGTAGTAAATTATACTTCCTACTTCTATAGCCGGCTCCATACTACCTGAGTACACAGCCACAGGGTGTAGGCCGAATAACATCGGAACGATTAACAACACGTATACAAAAATCAGCAAATAACAGATAATTGACATAATACCAAAAATCTTCTTTACCGTTTTGAAGGCCATTGTCTAAATCATCCTCTTTACTACATATCACAAAAAATTATTTTTTATTCCATGACACTACGCCATCAGCAACGGTCGGTGCATATCCCCAATCTTCCAACTCTGTATACGCATAACCTCTATCTGCATGCTCAGAAAGTGCTGCTTCATACAAGAATGTTAGAGTATAATTACCTTCTTTGTATTGATTAGCAAGAAACTCACCATTATCAACATTTGCAAATACCGCCTCTAATAATTCAGTATCAAGCTTTATTGTATCAAGTATATCTACAGACTCACCGGGTTTTACGACAGCTCTGTAATAAAACCATCCGTCACTACCCTTTACCCACTTAGTTTCATTAAATTGTCCATTTTGTGTATAAAGTCCCGAATCTGCATCCCATGTCTTAATAACAACGTTCTGTTGCTTTCCTTCTGCATTCTTCAATGTCAAAGAAAGATCTACTCGGCTACCGTTCTGCATGTCGTATGAATACCATGATTCAGCTAACTGTATTCTCACATATACCGGAACACCTGTATCTAAAGGAGCATCATTTCTCAAAGAGATTCTTTTGGTTGTAACGTCGGGCCAATTAGTAGGATCAAAATTTTCTATTAAAACCATACTGTGCTCAGAAACGTTAAATACATTTGGGAATGTTGCATCTGACGAAAAATATGCGTATACATAGCAACCAAACACAACAAGCATCGTATAAATAACTACAACCGAAACAATAAACGTTCTTTTTCTTGGAGTTTTCCTTGTTTTCATGTTCTTATCATCTCTCATTCTAAGTCACCTCCAAAATCAAGTATGACTCTCTGCCTGATTTGCATCAGGACCAAGTTCATTAACAATATTGCCTTCGCTGTGATATCCATCATTCTCAGATTGTTTATTTGTAAACGTTACAGTAACTTCTCTGTTTACAGTATTATCGCTGTAAACAACAAAATCACCGGTGCAAGCAGTACCTGTCTCTGTCCAATCATAATCATCCGAAACACTCACAAACTCATATCCTGTTTGCGCAATTTCTGTAACTGTGTATACAATTGGCTGATCTAAGTTGAGTCCAACAAAGGCAGGCAGATTGTATAAAGTATATGTACCGCCTAAGCCGGAAATAGTAACGTCTGTTTCATACACAACAGTTTCTTTGTTAGTGCCCACAAAAGCTCTACCTACAACCTTGAATACGAACAATCTATGTGTTGATTCATCTGTAATAGGATTACCTTCTGCATCCAAAACATTTTTAACTATAGTCAAGTCACAATCATTAATCTCCAATACACCAACGTTACCAAGCTTAAACTTAATATCAAGTGCACCCAACGTGTTGTTTGCTACCGCTGATGCTTTCGTAACGTACGGTGCTCCTGCAATGGTAGTACCCGTTTTCAAAATGTTTTGTTCTTGAATATTTTTATTCAGCTTTGCCTGATTATCCTTCGTATAGTAAGTATTATCAGATGCTGCCACAAACTCTACCGTTGTCAACGCTTCATTGCCATTATCAGTCAATTCAAATGCGTTTGTATAATACTTGTTATTAACCTGAGTGTTATTAAGTATATCATCACTGTATTTGTAACACACATCATATACCAACCTTATCGGTAATATAGGATAAGTATTCTCAACTACTCCATTCTTAACTTCAATCTTGTACGTCGGTACCATTTCCTGGGGAATAGTCCATGTCAATACTTGGCGATTCAATTGATCCGTCGAAACAACAATTGCTATTTCAGTTAGATTATACGATCTTGTCTCACCCGCCGCAGGATTTACTTGACCATAGTATTTATACGAAAATGAGCCATTACTTCCAATAACTTTATTCGTATAATAACCATCTATCGTTGTTAGTGTAGATCCGTTGAGAAGCTGCCAAATAATCCACTCCAAACCGGTAAACAATTTAGAATCATCATTATAATGAATTGACGGTCCTAATACAACCTTAGTCGCTCCTTTAAGAGCTGTTTTAACAGCATTTGCATCCGTACCAAGAATTTCTGCGCATGCATTTATATCCTGCTCTGTAATTTCATAGAAGCGATCCTTTATTACCATATCCACACCCATTACATCTACGAACTTTAAGTCACTCTTAAATGTAGCTGAATTATAGAAAGGCGTATACACAGTAGTGAGCGATTCCAAAATATCACCAAACGCATTCATAAGCATTTGACCAAGCGTACCGGAACTATCATCCTGTGTCAGTTCAAAATACATCTTTGTGTAGTTGTAATCATCAGGAGTTGTTTCATTTGATGCTGTTGTTACGGTACAGTTAAACATCTCATAGTCAGACGATTCATATGTTTTTGTTCCATCATTTGAATTAACATAGCTCGCAGTACCTTTTATGGATAAGTGTCTTTCCATTAACCAGTTGGACAACTTATATACTTTAACACCGCATGAAGAATTCTTGTTGAATTCTGCATATCCAAAATTATCTACTATATTAGCCTTTGTTACTGATGCATCAGACAAAACATACTTATCAAGTTGACCCGGATTATTCAAGCCGCCATTCCAATCTGTAGGTATTTTAACTTCAATTTGATATGTCGGATACTTACCATCTGCATTTGCATACGTAGCTTTGTTCTCGTATTGTTCTCTATTATTAGCAATAATATATACACTACCTGATGTAACACCATCGCAAAGGCACGAAGCAGTACCGTCTGTTAAGTTAATTTTAAGCTCAGAATTATCTTTAAAATCATAAATTCTCACTTTAAACAGATCTGCATAAACAGAGGCTGATGAAACTTTAATTTTCTTACGAACTGAAACTTCTAAAACGCCCTTATTATTTGCATCACTGTTATTCAAAGGAATTGTAACTGTCTCTATCGGTCTGTCATTACCAACAGAGCCTGCATTATAATCTGTATTCGTTACGTTTCTACCAAAAGTAAACTCAGAGAATACGTAAGCCTTCTTGTATGGAGCAAAACTCAAATTTTTAATAGAGCAAGAACCAGCACGATTCACTATTGATATTGCTTTATTGCGGGCACGTGCATTACTTCCACCGGAAATTGCTCTCACTAATCCACCGTTTGTTGAAACTAAAATAACTCCCTCATCATCACAAATGGCAATATCTCTATAATAATTCTCATTGTATGCCCATCTTTTTCCTCCGTTAATTTCTGCATCAAAAGTAATATTTGATATTGATTTAGCGCCGGAATACTTCACGTTGCACAAAAGCACACCATTAGCAAACACATAGAAGTTGCCATTGTTATCATCAATTACCTTAATTGATATCCATTGATTTGCCACACCACTATTTGAATACGTTATCTTCTTGTTATCATCTAAGGTAGGTAGAGCAAAGAGATGTGAGATATAGCTATTATCACCACTAACATTTGTCGGAATATAAACTACAATACCGTTATTTCTAACCGTAACACCAATACCACTTGCACCTGCAAATGATTCCTCAGTAACATTAACTGTTTTCGAATACGTTCTCAATCCAACATTATCAACAGAAACTACATTTCCTGCTCCATCATCATGGTGATTCGCCTCAACACCATAATTAAATAAAAATCCATTAGCACGACCTTCACTTTTAAGCTGTATATCAGCTTCAAATACATATCCTTCGGTAAAACGTTTACCATCTAATGCGTTTATACCTTTCATATTCAACTGTCCATTTTCATACGTAGAATAATCGGCACCACCTAAATTATAATAAAACACATTTCCAAACGCTTTACTACTATTAATAGTGCCTGTTCCCGCAAAGTCACTCGCAAAGCTTGAATATGTCGGTGCTAAAGTGCCGGTTGATGTTGCATTTTGCCATTTAAGGTTTGCAACACCTAAGTACGATGTATTTATTCCCGGCATCTTCCAATCAGAACCCCACCAACCTTGTACCTTACCATCCATATGAAATTCTTCGTCGGCTAAACCATTATAACCTGACATATTTCCTGAATAATAATCATCAAAATCTTTATGCAAATCATAAACTTCTTCAAACAATGCTCTGTACAAGTTTTTACAGTTAACGTTACTGTTTCCCGACCAAACCTGAGCAGTGTTATCTTTATTTTTTTCAAGGTTTTCTCTTGTAGGATTAAGAACAACAGACGTGTAGGCTCTGTATCCTGACATATCTTTCAAACCATTTTCTCCCGCCTCCGGCATAATATTAATTGTAAATATTCTTGATTGTTTACCTACATTTGCTATGCTGTTTAACTTTGAAGCAATAGTATTTGCAGTCTTTATTGTATAAACGCCACAATCAATTGTAATCCAACTGTCTATACGCGCATATCCAACGTTATCAGTATCATCCTGAAGTGTATAATTGTAATTATAATCCTCTGCAGAAATAGCACCTTCCTTTTCGCCCACTTCATTACTCTTATAAACATTAGCTGCTGTCGGAATAGAATTTTCTGTGTATACGGTAGGCATACCATCAGTAACTAAAACCAATACAGGAACATTATCTTTATAACCTGAATTTTCAGAACGGTCTGCTACTGTAAGGAGTTCATAACCATACTGAAGTCCTAACTGCGTATATGTAGAACCCTTCACATGATGTCTTTTTTTCAAATTTGTCTCATCAGTAGCATTATCATCGTATGAAAAGCTCAAAGAAGAATCCTTCTCATTACTTGCAACTCCAATAATATAAGGAGCCTCCGGTTCAGATACATCTGCATAAACATTTGACGGATAAAGCTTCAAATATTCTTTATTTGAATCAGGTTTCCAGCCATCACTTACCGGCATAAAGTCTTTATATGATGATCCATATTCACTGTAATAACAGAGTCCTGAATTATTATTTACTTCTGCAAACAAGCCCTGCTTTCCACCACCGGAAGTACCAAACAAAGTAACACCGACTCTATTGCCTTGTTTTGATAAAATATCACCAATAGTGGCATTAAGTGCTTCAATGGCTTGATACATTTTCAAGTCTGTAAATACATTTGACTTACCTCCATAAACCGGAGCATTCATACTACCTGATATATCAAGAACAAAAACAACATCCAACGGATACTCCGATGTGGTAAGCTCCGTGCTCATTTGTGCCAAAGCTGATAAAACCACATTGAAATTGCCATTTGATTTCTCGGTTTCTATGTAAACACTTTTATCTGTCCAAACCATTCCGGTTTGATCAAGTCCGCCTATAGCAGGGTTCTTATATCCGGTCACAGAATCACTTACAAATTGAGAATAGTAATCTGTACCGCTTGCAACTACATTATTATGGTCAAAAAAGCCAATACAAAAAGTAGCTACAATACTAAATACTATAAGAACACTCAATGAACGAATTAAATTTTTACGTATCATAATCCATTACTCCTTAATCAGTCAGGAAAAAGTTTCTTCCTAACTCTCAGTTTTGCGCTTTTCTCTTTTTAGACACAAGCAGCGCAACTAATAAAACAAACGCAACCGCGAAAACAACAACATATACAAGTATTGAAGTATCATCACCTGTCGGCGGCGGCTCAATAGGAGTAGGCGGTAAATCTTCTGCCTCTCCCCAAAACTCCCAATCAATACGCGACCATATGCTTTCTTCCTCGGGTACGGGATAGTCTTTGTTGAAGTTCAAATGCACCTTAAGTGTTGACTCAACACCCGGAGCATAAGTACCGATTTTCATAGCATTTCTAAGATCTACACCATTATTGGAATAATCCTGACCTGATGCAAATCCCTCATAAACAACAGTATCATCAAGGTAAATAGTCATAGTCAAATTCTCGAGGAGCTCATCAGCTTCTTCACTTTGCTCGACCGGTACTACCCTGAAGAACAAGTCATATTCGACATCACACTCGTTTTTAATTTTCAATGTATCAACGAATGAGTCACCTGGTGCCATTTTTTCATGGTACATAAAAATGGCTTCATCGAAGAGAGCAGCATCATAATAGAGTTTTTCGTCCTCTTCGTGAAAATACAGCTTGTTTTCGCCTTCCGCGCTCAAAGAGCACGGAAGGGAAAATATCATTATCGCGCACATCATTGCGCATAATAATTTCATCGCTGTAGATTTTTTCGCTTTTAAAAAAAATCTCGTTTTCATAGCTTATATCGCCTTCAAATAAAAATTAATCGTTATCTACTGTCTCTGCTCTAACACCAGCGATTGCAGGTACTTTATCTCCCCAAACTTCGGCAATTGCGCCCTCTGTAGCCTGGAGTGTCTCAATCTTGATGTTCAATGAGTATGTTGCTCCGTCATAGCCTTCGCCTGTTGATTCAATAACAACTTTCTTTGCTGTAATAACATCTGTGTCTTCAAGTTCTCTTTCTGAAATCCAAGTTTCAACATTATTTACCTGATAGTATGTTGTCTCAACTGTATCATTTTCGATAGCTGCGTTAAATGTCACTGAATCAATGAAAGAATCTGCTGTTTCCTCATCGGGCTCAAGAGTCTCGTTGTAGTAGTAGTATCCATCTTCTGAAAGAATCCACTTGCTATTTTCTGTGAAATTAATGATAGCTGCTACTTCATTATCCTGAGTTAAGGGGAGTTCCTTGCCATTTGCATTTACCCAACCTTGGCTATCAATCTTTGCTCTTACAACGATTGAATCTCCGCCTGTGTTTTTAGCGTAAACATCTTTGCTTGTTGTATCGCCCGGTTGCCAATCTTTGGGAGACTCAAAAACTTCCCAGTACTCAACACTGTAAGGAGGAACTTCAAAAATGTTCTCAAATAATGTTGAATTTGAGAAGTATGCGAATGTTCCGCCGATTGTTCCCATAACAAGAACGCCTGCGAGGGCAATGAATGCCCACTTGTTTTTTAATAAAGTCTTTTTCATACCTCATTTTCCTTTCTTTTTTATGTATGAATTCTTAATAAAAATACCCCTCAAGAGATATCTTATCCAAATTAACTATCCCCTTGCAGACAATCACTGTCTTCTTCGGAGACTTCCTCTTTTTTTGACGAACTATCCTCTTCGTCTTTATCTGTGATAATATTTATTACAATCTTTGCAACAATCAAAACCACAGCTACAACACTTATGTATATATTGTTATTTATGAAGCTTATAAAATATCCAACAAACGGCAATCTGTAATTAATAACTTTACCTAAATACTCGTCCTTGTGTACATAATCCGTATCCGGATTTTCGTTGTTATCACCTTTTGTCAGTAGAATCTGTTTTCCCTGTGTCATATTCACG
Source organism: Clostridia bacterium (assembly GCA_017622825.1). Classification (GTDB taxonomy): domain Bacteria; phylum Bacillota; class Clostridia; order UBA1212; family UBA1255; genus Egerieisoma. The sequence goes on from JAGAQK010000103.1 coordinate 10,232, forward strand.
CCCACAACCCTATGCGTAGCGGTGTCTTTTCGGCCAAGTTTGAATGTTATAACATCGAACATTTCAATCGATTCAAACGGAACGCTATCATCATAATATATAACCGAGCCTACTTTATATCCGGGCTCCATACTGGGAGATAAAACTATTTGCGGAGTATAACCAAACAAAGATGGAGCTGCAACAAACACATATAAAATAATACAAATGTAACAAAAAACCAAACAAATGTTTAACACATTCATTATGATTTTTAAAGAACGATTCAAAAAAACAGCCCCCCTTCCTATTTCACATTTATTTTAAAAAAATATATTTCCAATTGCTTTCTCAAACAGCAACAATATTACTAGCACGCCCATTGTACTATATTTTCAATTTCTTTTCAATATTTTTTTGAAAATTTTTATTAAAAAATCATTAAATATTGCTTGTCCCAAAATAACCCATATTATCCACAAAGTATACTTTGAATTTTTATACGCTTGTGCCGTATGCAGAAGAGCAGTCCACTGCATTTAATCCTCCCGCATGCGATTTTGCGTATTTTTGATTTCTTATACGCAAAAACGCAAAAGTCTATTTCATCTCATATTATTTTTTCGTTCTCGCTCTCGTTCTGCTTCATACTTTGCTTTCGTGGCTAATCCGCCGCGTATATGGCGCTCGGCCTTGTTTTCGTCCAAAACTTTTCGCACGTCGTCAGCAAGTGACTGACTCAAATGTGGCAACCTTTCAACCAAATCTTTATGTACTGTCGACTTGCTTACCTCAAATTTTCGTGCAGCGGCCCTCACTGTGCAGTTTGTGTCCAAAATGTATTTTGCAATTTCAAAAACGCGGCTTTCAATATAATCTCTGCCTAACAACATAACAAAACCCCTCGTTTGTTTAACTTTTGTTAATCTCTATGCCGCTTACGCGCAAAATATGACATCGTCCTACCCTCTCACAGCTCAGCCTCACTCCCCATTTTTTTGTTTTTGCGTATTCGCTTGAAGTTTTACGCAAAAACAAAATGCGATAGCGGTGGCAACTTGCGTTTCGCGTGTTTTCATAGTAAAATGTTTGCGAATTTGCAGATTAAGGAGGCGGAAGCTATGGTTATTTCTCGCATCAAGCATGCTTTAAAATTCACTTTTGCGCTTATTTTCGTTTTTGCGTTATTTGCGACCGCGATTTCTTGCGTTACTGTTAAAAATGACAACGGAAAATCCTTGGTGATAGCCGCGAACTTTCCGTCTTATGATTTTGCGCGCCACGTTTGCGGCGATGCTGCAGACGTCAAAATGTTACTTCCGGCAGGCAGCGAAAGCCACTCGTACGAACCTACGGCCCGCGATATAATTGATGTGCAAAATTGCGATCTATTTATCTACACGGGTGCCGAGTCGGACGTTTGGATTGACAAGATTTTGAATTCACTTGATAATCGCGTGAACACGCTGAAAATGACAGATTGTGTTCAATTGTTGCCAATCGGCGGTCACGAGCACGACGATGTTGAATTTGACGAGCACGTGTGGACCTCTCCTGTCAACGCTTTGAGAATCATTGATTGCATCAAGGATAAAATGTGTATAACTGACGAGAAAAATGCTTCTGTTTATACGAAAAATGCCGGCGATTACAAAAGTGAAATCACTGTATTAGATAGTGAATTTCGTGATTTTTTCAGTAAAATCACGAATAAGACAATGGTTTTCGGAGACAGATTTCCTTTGATTTATTTCACACATGAATACGGAATATCATATGCAGCCGCTTTTCCGGGTTGCGCTGACCATTCTGAACCGAGCGCAGCAACTATTGCGGATATTATAAAAAAAATAGACAGTGAAAATATTTCCACTGTCTACTATATAGAGTTTTCTGATAAAAAAATCGCTAATACTTTAGCTGAATCCACAGGTGCAAAAACTGCATTGTTTTACACGTGCCATAACGTATCAAAAGAGCAGTTCGACAAAGGCGAGACTTACGTTTCACTCATGAGAGAAAATCTTGAAACGTTGAAAGCCACAATGTCATAAAGATCTGTCCCAAATATCTCTTTTCACTGCTCCGAATATATTCGAACGCAGAAATTTATTATCCTGCTCAAGAGTATGAATCAACTCTTTGATTTCTGCCCTGCTACTTGCCCTATCCATAGGACAGGGATTTGTAACAACCGGCACAGATGCTGCTTTTGCAAATTGACGTACGTCTTTTTCTTCGACATAAAGAAATGGTCTTATTACTCTGACTTGCGCCCTTTCAAGCCACGTATCGGGTGAAAAACAATAAAACCGTCCTTCATAAAACAGTGACAGCAAAGAAGTCTCTATTACATCATCTTTATGGTGGCCTAACGCCACCACATTGCAGCCAAGGCGCCCTGCATGGTCATTCAGTGCGCCGCGCCGAAGATTTGCGCATAAAGCGCAAGGATTTTGTTCTTTGCGAATATCAAAAACTATCTCGGCTATATCAGACTCAACAATCATGTATGGCACTTCAAGTGCTTCGCAAAATTCCTTCACAGGAGAAAAATCCATCTCTTTAAATCCAAGAGACACCGTTACAGCTTGCAGTTCAAACTTTTTGGGATAAAAACGGCGAAGATTTGCAAGTGTTGCCAAGAGTGCAAGGCTATCCTTTCCACCGGATATGCCTACACACACCTTATCACCATCTTTTATCAAGTCATAATCCTGCACAGCTTTGCGTGTCAGGCTCAATAATCTTCTGAGTTTTTCTTTCCCGTTTTTATCAAATTCTATCATATTTGTATAACCTCGCTGCTAAAAATTATTTTAGAAGCTCCATGTGCTAAACCATCTAAGCCAATTCACGTATGTTCTTGGCACTTCGCGAGCTGTCAATACCGGGTAAAACATTATAAACAGCAGGAGCACAAGACCGAGATATACCCACATTACGTTCTTGCTTATTACACCGTCTTCAATCAGGTTCTTAATTACATATACTATCATCAATATAATAAACGGTACTGCTGTGAAGTAATGATATATGAAGCATACTCTCGTAACGAGAACCCATGGCAAAAATTGTACTGCAAAGCCTACAAAGGCCATCATCATACCTTTGTCGCGTTTTTTCCATGCATAGAATCCTGCGGGAACTATGCACGCAAGTCCTGTCCACCATACAAGCGGATTACCCATCGAAACAATCGACGTAGCCATTCCGTCTGCAAGATTTGCCTGTGAGCCAGAGTAGTAATAAATCGGCCTTACCATGACAGGCCATGTATACCATGGTGAGCCATACGAGTGACCGGACGTGAGTCCCGAATGATATTCGTACATATATTCCTGATTATCAATTACTATATCCAAGAGTCCCTTTTCTGACGATGGCATATATGGTACATACGACAACGTATAAATCACAAGCGGTATTGCAACAAAGAATATCACACACGCACAGCAGGTCGGTATCATATTCCCTACAAGCCAGCTTTTCTTTGTCGTATCAGGTACTCTGTTTTTTAGAATATCATTAAATTCAAGATATTTAGCCAAGAAGAATAAGAATGCCAAACCAACACCCGTATAGATGCACACCCATTTCGTAGATGCACCGAGGCCGAACATAATACCGCAGAAAAGCAGAGGCAGTAGCGATTTAAGGAAGTTCTTCTTCTCATAAGACTTCTGCGTAAAATAGTCGTACATGAAATAATACATACATATTATAAAGAACGCAGAATAAGAATCTATCGTTGCAAGCCTTGTCTGGGCAAGTCTCATAAAGTCAAACATCATCAAAAAGGCTGCTGCAAAGGCGTACGTTCTCCTTTTAAAGAGCTTCAAGCCTAAAAGATACATCATAGGCACAAGTCCCACTCCAAAAAGAGTTCCCATAAATCTCCAGCCAAAAGGATTCATTCCGAAAATTTGAACGCCCAACGCCATAATATTCTTACCCATCGGCGGGTGAGTTACTTCGTAAATATCCATACCGTTTATGCTCTCGTACGCCGTTCGTGGGAAGTAAATCTCGTCGAAATACGTTGAGCTTCTGTATGAACTGTACGGCTCTACATATTGCTGCTCGTCAAAGAGCATACTCGGATTGCATTCCTCATTGAGTTCTTTATTATACTTTGTTTCTGTCACCTTAAGATTGACTCTTTTAAATGCACCATTTGCATCTTTACTAAAGAAACCTAATTCATTTACAGCCAATCCGGCAGAATTTGCTTCAACTTTTACCCTTTTTGTTTTAAAACTCTTGTCTATAAATTCCCATTCAAAGAATGTACCTTCTTTAATTGTTTCTATCTGTTTATACTCTCCGGAGCCATCGCCATCTTCATAGTAAACCGTATACGAACCACTTCTTGGGATATTATGCAAGCAGGCCATACGCGAAATTTCTGTTTCTGCTTCAAACTCTACAATAACGTACTCTCCTTTTTCTGCCGCTTTCCAATACATTTCAGGTCCGTAAGCATTTCCCAAATCCCAAAAAGACATAACAGAACAAACAATTACCATAACAAGAAGAACAATCAAGTCTTTTTTGCCAATACGAGGATTAGACTGCGACAAAGGATTAGACTTCAGCGCGTTTTCCTTATCAGCTCTTATACAAACAAGTATCACAAAGACAATCGTACCTACAGCTAAAACCGCAAAAATCGCTTTCAACCACCATGCAGCACTCGTGTCTACCTCGCCCTTGGCTTCGAAAACAGCTTCCCCTTCCGGAATGCTTTCCACTTCTTCAACTTTTACGTTGTCAATGTATACGGTACCGGCCGATTCAGCACTGTATCCACCAATTCCAATTGTAAGCTCCACGGATTCTTGCTTGTCTTCTGTCGTAAAGTACGCCGTAATTGTCTGCCAAGCATCAACCGTTCCGTAAATGCCACCTGTTCTCTGGTGGCCTTCTTTTGTGGAAATATTTAAGCCCGCTCCGCTTTCGTTTTCTCCGCGATCAACGTTTTGATATAAAACATCTACTTGTACTTTGTATTTCGAATTTCCCTCTACGAAAATTTCTTGGTAAATTCTGGCATCGTTATTGCCTTTACTTTCTATTTTCACACATTGGCCGTCGAACCCCATGTCAACCAGCGAAATTTCCGTACGAGAGGAATCATTTTCAAAATCTTTATGATAATCGTACTTTTCCCAACCGTCTATGGATTTGCCACTGCCTTTGCTAAAGTCAGAGTTCGATATTATACCATCTTCAGAACCCGAGCAAGCTGTCAATGACAATATAAGTACCAAAATCAGCAAAAACGTTGCAAAGAGCTTATTGTTCTTTAGTTTCTTCATTTTCATCACCATATTCTTCCCAAATCTTCAAACCGAAGGTTTTATCTTTTTTAAACGTTATTACGCACGAAATCGCTATAAGCGCCACTGCACATACCACGTTTACTATTGCCATCATTGCGCGCGGCGTGTTAAGAGGTGGCCAATAGAAATACGAAGCAAGCGCATAATCAGTATCAATAAGCTCTGCGCCAATTGACAATCCCGTCATTATTTCCAATACCGTGTAGAAATTAGAAACAGACATCAGCGTGTATATACCAAGCATTAACTTATTATTAGAATAAATAACAGCAATCAAAACAAGGATTAACGCAGGATAAAAATACCTCTCGTGCATTCTGGGTGCAAATTGTGTCACTGCATAGATGCACATTCCTGCCAACAAGTATACGTTCATTTTATGTTTCTTGCCGATTAAATAGAGCGCTCCTGTAAGCAAGCATATCAGCACTATCGAAAGCATTCCCCACGTAAAGTACGAAAGACCCATCACAACTTCGCTGTCTTTTACCCAATTAAGTCCCAACAAATATGGGAAGTTAAATGAATTTACCGTAGCATACGAGTAGCCGCCCGCCGTATTCATGTAAAGATTGAAAACCCACGAGAATAAGTTACCTTCCATTTTAATACCAAATGGCAAAACTATAATAATGGCAGTCACTAAAAAAGCCGCTATGCTGTATACAAAACGCATTAGTCTCCTTGCAAGTGGCACTTCCTTTTCGTGTATAAGCTGCCTCAAAAGCGCATATCCCAATATGGGCACAAAGAAAATTCCTTGCGGCTTCAAAGTTATGGCAAAGGCTATTGCAATTGCCGAGAACTCGTACTTTTCTTTTTCTATAAAATAAGCCGCGAGCAATATGGCAAGTGCCAATATCGAATCAACCTGTCCCCAACAAGCCGAGTCCAAAAGTACCATAGGATTAAATAACCACGCAGCTACCACAAAAAGTGTCCAGTTTTTGCTTAATTTCTTATGTGCTATTTTGTATATAATATACGCTATAACACAATCAGCTACAAGCGATGGCAATTTCAAAAGCATATCGTACGCTACTGTCTGTGTTATGCCCAAAGCATCACCTATAAGTCCCATAAAATACAGATAATACATAAATAGCGGCGGATAATCCAAGTGAATCTGTTCTGCCTTTGCATAGAAATTTGTGATTCCTGTATCTGCTGCTGTATTTGCCCAATATTGGAAAAGATTAACGTCTATATCACACTGCGGCATTATAACCGACATAATTAACCTCAGTGCAAATGCAACTATTATCAAGTTTAAGACTGCTGTTTTAACGCTTACTCCGCACTGTATTGCGCCCGTTTTTTCTCTTACGCAAGAATACCTATATGCAACTGCAAAATACGCAAAC
>JAGAQK010000104.1 GCA_017622825.1 Clostridia bacterium
CATAATGCTGTTTGAAACTGCAACAATAAGTGCAAAACTGATAATTATAATAATTGCAGAGCCAATAATCGTTATAGATTTTACAGCATCGTAAATATTATTCGCAGCATCTTGCCAATATTTACTGTTTTCATTACGAAATTCCATTGTACCCACATGGTCGTTAAACAAAAGTATCTCTGCATGGTCACCTGTACTATTAATTTTCACACTTGTAGAATAAAGAAAACAATCCGAGTCAGAGTACAATATAGTCTTTTTATTTTGAGATATAGTCTCATTTAAAAGCACGGCTTCAGAGTATATCTCGTTGGCATCCTTACCGCCATTAACGTAAATCACATTGCCATTAAGCAATATGTAGCTTTTTGAGCCCGTTTTCGAAATATAACTGTCAATCTTCTGATAATCCTCATGATTTTTAATTGACATATTCGATTCACTCACCATATCTATCATGCCGTCAAAAAGTATTTGCAACTCATAAACGGAGAAAGAAGTTACGTTTTCTTCGGGTATTTCAATGCTCTTAACATCATTTCTAATATACGTACTTATAAAAACACGCATTACATAAAAAGAAAGTACCATAACAAGCGCAAGCAATATAACAAGCATTATAATATTCGATATAAGAATTCTTTTTTTAACACTCATTACGCCACCTCTTTATAGCAAAAGAAAAATTAAAGAGCAATAAATACAATTAAAAGTACAGCATCAAAAATAAGCACACCTATACCGACTCTTTTTATTCCTGTCATGTCTTCCCATGCAGGAATCTGGTCTTCGCCTTTTCTATATAAAATATGCCAAAGTTCTTCTGCTTTACCTATAATTAATCCACCAAACAAAGCGATTGCACCAATAATAAAGGCTTGAAAAATTGATATAAATGGTTCTTCACCAAACATCATTGTTTTCATAAGATCTGCAGTAAATATCTCATGCGGCTTATTTTTAACGTTTTCCTGAGAATATGTGTCAGTATATTCCCATTTCACATAAGAATTATCCTTATTTGTGCCATATATTTTATATGTATACTCATAAGGCTCAGTATAATATTCCTGCAAATCTTCATTATATTCACCTCTTACAGACACTTGTAGTTGTGAACACTCAGCAGTATGTATAAGCTTTCCAACCATTACTTTATCATCTTTAAAATAGAATTCATAATTTTTGACGTTGTCTTCAGCGCCCTTCATGATATATCTTACATCATCAACAACTGCAGAATAATTGTTTGCTTTTGTTCTTGCTAAAAAAGTCAGTAATCCCAAAAGCAAAAGACAACACATTAAAATCATAATGTTTCTACCTTTATTCATGCCAAATTAAACTCCTTTTGTTTCTGATGCATAATCTAAATACAGCTTCTGAGCTGTCTCCGGACTGTCTTCTCCGCTCTTATTTTTAATTGGAGCAAATTCATGCTCTCTTTTAACTCTGAAAATACCCATATTATCATAATATGCAAATGCATCAAATATAAATGCTTCATATTTATATGCATTAGGCTTTTCAGGTGTTATTTTGTTACCTGATTCGTCAATATACGATGTTTTCTTATGCGCAACGTGATATGGCAAACCCTTGCTGCCCATTTTTTCAAAAACTTCAATATTAAACAAATTACACAAAATATGTGCATCCCCGTATACAAACTCACCCTTATCATCTACCATTTCAGCAAGTTCAGACGAAATTTCAGTATATTCAACAACAAACGGCTTACCATTTTTCTTGCAAAAAACGCCTGCCTTCTCATACGGATCTCTCTTAATCAAAGATTTACCGCCCAACTTATAACCACAGCATGAAATATACCCCAAAAAGCACGGATCCGCAAGTTGAACAAGTATATTGTCAATACCACCTACAAAAATCCATTTCACACCACGCCTTTTCATATCGTCAATAACGCCATTTCCAAGCATAGCTCTAAAAATACCGCCGTGACCGTCAGCACCCTCTTTTATCTTATATTTCTCCTCAAGAACAAGTTTACCGCTTTCATCAAGCATAGGTAGCATATATTGCTTAAAGAAGTAAATCATTTCTTTCGAATAACCAAAATAGTTGTTTGCTTCAAAAAACTCACGCGTTGCAGCATCATTTTCAGCACTTGTCATTATATACCACGGAATCTCCTTGCCGCACGCCGCTACTTGTGCCTTTAACCTTCTGCATTGAATTTCAAAAAGAGATATCTTTTCGGGAATTTCAACATAATATGTTCCTTTAGGACCATTATGTCCAAGTCTTGTACCCTGACCGCCTGCCATGGTAACTACTGCATATTCGCCTTTTGACATAATTTCAGTACCAACAGAATTATACTTTTCATAGTCTTCGCGACTAAGCTCTGATTGTACAGCACATGGTATAGGTGTAATTTCACAATCTTCATTATTGTTTTCTTTGTTAAGAGCATAAAGGTTATCAATCATTGTAACGTCTATGCTTTTTAATTGTTTTTCGAGAATATCACATTGTTCGTTGTTAAGCTCTTTTTCAAAATTGAATATGTGTCCTTGTCCTGCGTCAATAAATTTTTGTTTAAGTTGTTCTGAAATCATATTTTACCTCTCTGTTATGTTATCCATCTATTTCATTTTTTATTTTTTTACCTTCTGCAAAAAGTTGTTCAAGTTGGTCCTTATTTTCGTTCTTAAGTGCTTCTTTATATTTTTGCAGATTGTTTATGATATTATCAAGCTCAAACATCATATTATCTCTGTTTTCCATGCAAAGCTGTGCCCACATTTCTTCATTTAGCCAAGCTACTCTTGTAAGGTCTTTATAGCTTCCGGCAGAAAAACCTTTATGTATACGTGCCGACGGACTTTTAACATACGCATTTGACACAACGTGTGCCAACTGTGATGTAAATGCAATTATTTTATCATGATCTTTTGCACCGATTACAGAAAAATGCCCGAATTGCGCCGGTGCAAGTAATTCCTTAGCTTTTTCAAGCATTACAATATCATCAAAAACAGGTGGCACAAGTACCATATATGCACCTTTAAACATCGTAGCTTTACTGTATTTATATCCCGAATACTGAGTTCCCGCCATTGGATGTCCGCCAATAAAAGTGAACGAATACTCTTTTGCTATGTCGAAACACGCGGCGCACACTTTTTCTTTCGTACCGCAACAATCAATAACATACGTATGTTTAGATATATACGGTGCCAAACGGGAAATATAATCAACAGCAGCATCGGGATAAAGACAAAGCAGTATCAAATCACATTTGCCTATATTATCTTGTGAAAGCTCACTATCAACACTGCCATCAAGCAAGGCAAAACCTAGCATTTTACTGTCTATATCGTACGATAAAACAGTACAATTTGCTTTTTTATATGCTTTTGCAAAAGAGCCGCCTATAAGACCTAAACCCACAATGCCTACTGTCATTGTTTTGCCACCTCGATAACTTTTCTTACTCTTTCTGCAACGTCGCTAAATTGCTCCGGCGTAAGTGATTGCGCGCCGTCACAAAGCGCATTTTTAGGGTCATTATGCACCTCTATCATCAAGCCGTCCGCGCCTGCTGCAGCAGCCGAAAGCGAAAGCGGTTTTACAAGTCTTGCCATGCCACCGGAATGGCTTGGGTCAACAACTACAGGTAGATGCGACAATTCGTGAAGCATCGGCACTGCTGAAATATCAAGTGTATTTCTTGTATATGTCTCAAACGTTCTTATACCGCGCTCACAAAGAATTATATTTTCATTACCGCCTGCCATAATGTACTCTGCGCTCATCAAGAACTCTTTTAAATTATTTGCAAGACCGCGTTTTAAAAGTATAGGCTTTTTAATTCTACCCAATTCTTTAAGTAAATCGAAATTTTGCATATTGCGCGCACCAACTTGTATAATATCCACGTCATCAAATAAAGGCAAGTGATTCGCATTCATAATTTCTGTTATTATGGGAAGACCTGTTTCTTTCTTTGCTTCAAGAAGTAAATTAATTCCTTCGTCTTTTAAGCCTTGGAAATCATAAGGTGATGTTCTTGGCTTAAATGCACCACCTCTTAATATGTGTGCACCTGCAGCTTTTACTTTTTGCGCTACTTCTATTATTTGCGCTTCTGATTCTACAGAGCACGGACCTGCTATAAATACAAAGTTCCCTCCACCAATTTTTACACCGTTAACATCAATTACAGTGTCATCGGGATGAAATTTTCGGTTTGCATTTTTAAAAGGCTCGCTTATTGTTTTTACTGCTTCTATAATATCAAGACTTTCGAGAAGCTCTACGTCAACCTTCTTTGTGTCACCAATAAGTCCAATAATAGTCTGATAATGCCCTCTGGATATATGCACATCAAGACCTCTTGTTCTAAACCAATTACAAAGGTTCTCGATTTGATCTTCTGTTACTCCGGGTTTTAATACTGTTACCATGCTTCAATTCCTCCTAAACCTCAAATAAAAAATACCGTACGGATTTTTCTGCCGTACGGTAAAAGTTGTTTTTACTACTTCGGAAAGCTCCGCCTACCATCTTACAAGCAGTATTTTAATACTATGCTATTTTATTGTCAACTCAAAAAATGATCTATAAGTTGATATCCTTTATCAAAGAAAATGTTTGTCGAGGATGCGTACTTTTCGTCGTATGACGCTTCTTCAGACTTCTCGTTTACATTTCGGCTGTCAAATATCATAAACGGAACAGGCTCGTGCGTATGAGTCATTATCGATAGCGGTGTGGGATGATCCGGCATTACAAGTATTTTATAATCATCTCCGGACTTATCAAAATATTCAATAATCGGTGCAAGAATTTTTAAATCAAGATATTCAATCGACTTAACTTTATTAAAAATTTCTTTTCTATGACCGCATTCATCAGGTGCTTCTACGTGAAGATAAACAAATTCTCCGCCTTTTTTATAAAAATCAATCGCAGCGTTTGCTTTGCCTTCAAAGTTCGTATGAATATTTCCTGTCGCACCTTCTACATCCGGTACGCACATTTTAGCGCACAATCCAAGTCCTTTTACAAGATCAACAGCAGAAATAACTGCCCCTTTTATGTTATGCATTTTTTCAAAGGAATCAAAAGCCGGTTTTCTGCCCTGGCCCCAAAGCCATATAGAAGTTGCAGGATGAAGTCCTTTTTCAATTCTTTTAAGATTGATAGGATGATCCTTCAAAAGTTCTCTGCTTTTTTTCATTAATTCAAAAAGGCAAAGCCCAACTTCTCCTTTTGGCGTATATTCCGAAATTTTTCTTCCCGAAATATCATGAGGCGGCGTAAATTTCATGTCTTCATTTTTCTGATGCTTAAGTACAACACAATGTCGATAACTGATTCCGGGATAAAATCTTATGGTATTTGTGCTTAATTTTTCATCGAGAAACTTTATAAGTTCTCTTGATTCAGCTGTTGTAATCTCATCTGAGCTGTAATCAACCATCGTTGTATCTTCGTAATTATCCTCATCCGAAAGTGTTACAAGATTACATCTTATTGCAATATCATCTTCTGCAAGATTAATACCCATGCTGACAGCCTCAAGCGGAGATCTGCCCGTATAATATACGTCAGGGTTATATCCCAGTACTGACATATTTGCAATATCACTTCCGGGCGGATTTAAATGATCAGGTACTGTTTTTACAAGTCCTATCTCTGAATACTTTGCCATCCTATCCATATTTGGTTTATTTGCTTTTTGGAGCGGCGTTAAATTACCAAGTTCATCAACTGGATAATCTGCCATACCGTCTCCGAGCATTACTAAATATTTCATATATATCTCTCCTTGATTTAATCCATCACTCAGAAAACATATCAAGAATTTTAGCAGAACGCTCAATAAATCTTGTCATATTTTCTGCATCCATCGGCTTATGTGCAAGCATTGCTATATCGTAAATTTGCTCACAAATCAATTCTGATTTTTCTTGATCACTGCCATTAGCTTTTAATTCCATAAGCTTTTGCACAGATTTATTTTTTGCATTCAAAACGATTGTAACATCATCATCCATCCGGAAACCAAGTCCACCATACATTTTTGCCATTTCCTGCATTCTTCTTGATTCTTCAGAAAGCAAAACTATTGCAGGTATTGATGTTTTCATGGATTCTGCTTTTACATTAATCTTGTCATTTGCAGAAACTTTCTTGAAGTCATCCGTTAACGTATTTGAAATATTATCAAGCGTTTCCTGAGTTATGTCGCCGGAGCTGTCTTTCATTGTTTCTGTAACATCAGCATCTACACGAACAAATTTTACTTTTCCGGGATTCTTGTACTCGATATAACTCATAAAATGATTATCAAGCGGTCCGTTAAGAACTACAATCTTAACGTCACTGTCTTTATACATATTAATATACTGCGCCTGCTGTACAAGGTCATCAGTATAATGAATTGCATTAGTGTCACCAAGCTCGTCTATTGTAAAATATTCGTTTGCTGTCGTTTTATAAACAATAGCTTCTTTTACTTTATCATAAAACTTTTCGTCTTTTAAGCATCCGAATTTTATGAAAGGATTAATGTCATCCCAATACTTCAAATAATTATCTTTGTCAGTATTGAACAGTCCTGTGAGCTTGTCAGCAACCTTTTTGGTAATATGTGCTGATATTTTATTAACGTATCCGTCATTTTGCAAAAAGCTTCTTGATACATTAAGCGGTAAATCAGGACAGTCTATCGCACCTTTTAAGAGCATCAAATACTCAGGAAGTATTTCTTTAACATTATCTGCTACAAAAACTTGGTTATAATATACCTTCACTTCGCCTTCAAGCGTATCATACTGACTTTTCAATTTAGGGAAATATAAAATTCCTTTTAGATTGAATGGATAATCAGTATTTAAATGAATCCAAAAAAGAGGCTCGTTGTAGTCATGAAAAAGAGTTTTATAAAACTCTTTATATTCTTCATCCGTGCAATCCTTAACAGGCTTAGCCCACAAAGGCATAACGTTATTAATCGGGGTCGGTACGTCAATAACGTCTTGTACAAGCTCTCCTTTTTCTTTAGCTTCTTCTGCTTTTTTTTGCCTGTCTGCTTCCTTTTTTTCTTCTTCCTGTACGTCTGTAAAATAAAGATTTACAGGAAGGAACGAAAAATACTTCAACAAAGTATCTTTTAATTTATATCCGTCAAGATATTCTTTACTGTCCTCAGCAATATGCATTGTAATATAAGTTCCTCTTTCTTCTGAATCGGACTTATTCATTACAAAATCCATACCCGATGTACTCTCCCAATGTACAGACTCTGCACCTTCTATATATGAGAGTGTATCAATCTCAACCTTATCAGATACCATAAATGCCGAATAAAATCCAAGTCCGAAATGACCTATTATTTGAGCATCATCCGTCTTGTCTTGATATTTTTCAAGAAAATCCTTTGCTCCGGAAAAAGCAATCTGATTAATGTATTTTATAACTTCATCCTCAGTCATACCTATACCGTTATCAAATACGGTAATAGTTCCCGCATCCTTATCTACGGTAACTTCAATTTTCCATTCATCTGCATCAATGTTTGCTTCTCCGACTGCAATTAATTTTTTAAGTTTATTAATTGCATCGCTGGCATTTGATACGATTTCTCTTATAAAAATATCTTTTTCTGAATACAACCATTTTTTAATTATAGGGAAAATGTTCTCTGTATTAATCGAAACAGAGCCCTGATAATTTTCCATAAAATACGCCTCCAATATTTATATATATAAATTTATCCTAACATTGTTATAAGAATACCCGACGCAACGGCTGAGCCTATAACTCCCGCTACGTTAGGACCCATCGCATGCATAAGCAAGTAGTTGTCCGGATCCTCTTCTCTACCTATTTTCTGAGCAATTCTTGCTGCCATCGGCACAGCCGAAACGCCTGCAGCTCCAATAAGAGGATTAACCTTACCCTTTGTCACAACACACATTATTTTACCAAACAGCACACCTGTTGCCGTACCCATAGCGAAAGCAAACATTCCGAGGAAAAGTATGCCGAGAGTTTTCGCCTGAAGAAAGTTTTCTGCGCTTGCTGTCGAACCAACTGATATTCCCAAGAAAATCGTTACAATATTCATAAGCTCGTTTTGCGCAGTTTTTGCTAATCTGTCGCAAACTCCGCTCTCACGAATCAAGTTACCAAGCATAAGCATACCTACTAAGGTTGCTGCCGACGGAAGGAGAAGTGACACGAGCAACGTTACAAGTATAGGGAATATAATTTTTTCTTTCTTAGACACATCCCTCAACTGAACCATTTTTATAGAACGCTCTTTCTTCGTTGTCAATGCTCTCATTATAGGCGGTTGAATTACAGGTACAAGAGCCATATATGAATATGCTGCGACCGCAATGGCAGGCGTTAAATGTTCCGCAAGTGCTTGAGCTGTAAAAATAGCTGTAGGACCGTCCGCACCGCCAATCATAGCAATAGCACCTGCTTCCGGGGAAGTGAAGCCTATAAGTGATGCGCCAATATACGTTATAAATATACCTACCTGCGCTGCTGCGCCTAAAAGTAAACTTTTGGGGTTTGCAATCAGCGGACCGAAATCAGTCATTACGCCAATTCCTAAGAATATCAATGGTGGGTAAATTTTTAGTTTTACACCTTGATATAGATAATAAAGAAGTCCGCCTTCTGATGTTGATGCAAGCTCTGCAAACGGCAAATTTGCCAAGAGCATACCAAAAGCTATTGGTAAAAGAAGTAATGGTTCAAACTTCTTTACAATGGCAAGATATATCAAGACCATCGAAATAGCAATCATTACTAAAGTTTTCCATCCGCCATCAAGAAAGGTATCTATTATGTTATAAAAACCTGATTCTTTTAGTAATTCAACTACTGTATCAATAAATGCTCCCATGAATTGTCTCCCTGTCAAATTTTGTTCTTTTTTACCTTACGAAATGCTACAACCCTAAAACTGTTAATATCTGCATTTTCACCCGTTGATCCTCTGTAAGTAGCAATTGCTGAAGTTATAACACTAATTAATGTGTAATCATCAATAGTCGTTGGCTTTGTATCAATATTAGTCTCAGCAGTCGTAGTCAAAGTTACTGTTTCTTTTGACTCTTGCTTACTCTTCTTGTTAACGAACTTTGGAAACAACATCATAATTAAAGTCAAAACCATAAGAATGATGAAAACCAACAATATACCAATAATTACTACCTGAAATATTTGCATATATTCACCTATTTTCTATAAATCTGCATAATAAAATTACACACATTTAGGGTAGCACTATTTGAGAAAAAAATCAATAATAATTAGCTATCTTTAAGCATAAAAAAAGTGTAAGAGTTGCAATTTGCAACTCTTACACTTTTAAAACTTTTAATCAGTAATTAATAATTATCCGATGTATTGGATCAACCAACCGTATACTTTCTTATTTCTTGATCTGAATGTACCAACCTGGTTACCTGTATCTGACTGCAATGCAGAGTAGATATGATCAAGAGTATATGGTGTAGCTGTTTTACCAAGTACACGTTTAACAGCACCAAGACCACCGAGATGTCTGAGGTTTGCACACATCATCATTGCTTTAATCTCAGTTACACCCAAATCTCTTGCTTCTCCAAGGTATTTAACCATCTGTTCGTCCAAGAGCTGATCCTGACACTTAATTCCCTCAGGTGAGCTAATGATCTTTTGGATACATTTAGCCTTAGCTGATGTCTTTGAAAGTTTGTATGTGCTCCAATTCTTTGTGTCAAGGTCGCTTGCAATACCTGCAGTATCAAGTGCTGCAAATGTTGAAGGATATTGTTCACGGATTGTATTGAGAAGTCTCTTAGCTTCTGTTGCAAACCACTGACCTGCACCGATTGTTATAGCATGCTCCTCAGGAGTATTTGTATAAGCCTCTGTGAAGTCATCATATCTTGCATTACCGTAAACCTGACCACCTGTCTCTACTGCGTACATAATCTTACGGAGAACTTCCATCTGATATGCTGTAGCATACTGGTTACCGGAACCTGAGCTTGAACCTGAACCTGAACCACTTGATGATGAACCAGAACCGGAAGTTGCACCAGTACCACAGTTTGTGATAGTAAACTTTTGAGCCGGAGTGTTGTTCATTTGATAAATGTCAACATTAGTCATTGGTGCAGTACCTGCTGCATATACATCAAGAACTGATGAATCTGCACATGAAGGACGGAACATATAATTTCCCTCTTTCATATAGATGAACCATCTCTGAGCTGCTGTATCATTGCTTGCATACAACTGAACATTCGCAAAGTTCTCTTTGCTAGCGCCTGCAACATCAAGAACGTAATTGTTCTTTGTGTTTGTAAGCTTATAGCTTCCGTCACTTTGACGATCAAATACATACTTCTGTCCTGCTCTTCAG
>JAGAQK010000105.1 GCA_017622825.1 Clostridia bacterium
TGCAATGTGCGGTGCTAAAGTTGTTAATATAAATATGCGCGTCGAGGATAATTTTAAATTAACACCGGAGCTCTTAAAATCGGCTATCACGGATAAGACGAAGTTGCTCGTTCTGCCCTTTCCAAACAACCCGACCGGTTCAATTATGGAAAAAAGCGACCTTGAAGCAATTGCAGAGGTTTTGCGCGGCACCGATATTGTTGTTATATCTGATGAGATTTACAGTGAGCTCAATTATACTGATACACGCCACGTCTCCATTGCGGAAATTCCCGGTATGAAAGAAAGAACTATTCTTATAAACGGCTTTTCAAAAACGTATTCAATGACCGGTTGGCGTTTGGGCTACGTTTGCGCGGAGCCGGAGGTAACCGCACAACTTACAAAGCTTCACCAGTACGCGATAATGTGCGCACCTACCACGAGTCAGTTTGCTGCGATAGAGGCAATACGAAACGGCGACGAAGACGTGCGTTTAATGCGCGAAGAATACAATTACAGGAGAAAATTCATTGTAAACGGCTTTAACAAGCTTGGGCTCACGTGTTTTGAGCCTTTAGGTGCCTTTTATTGTTTCCCTTGCATCAAAAGCACAGGCATGTCGTCAGAGGATTTTTGTAATAATCTTCTCAAAGAAGAAAAAGTTGCCATAGTGCCCGGAGGTGCTTTCGGCGAAAGTGGAGAAGGTTTCGTGAGAGTTTCGTATGCATATTCAATAGATCATATAAAGAAAGCGCTTGACGCGATTGGCAGGTTTCTTGAAAGGAGTAATTGATAATTATGCAACTTTCTCAAGGCAGCAAATGGATTTGGGTCAATAATTGCCCGCACGAAGTTAATTGTTACTGTGAATTTGCAGACAGGTTTATTGTTGACAGGGCAGATTCTCAGATTTTTATACGCATCAGTGCAGACAGCCAATATGCGTTGTGGATAAACGGACGTTTCGCAGACTTCGGCCAATATGCCGACTATCCTAATTATAAGGTTTTCGACACACTTGATGTAACAAAATACATTTCCGTCGGAGAAAACGAGCTGCGCATACTTGCCTACTACCAGGGCACCGACACGTCGACGTATACGTCAGGTACGCCGGGTGTTATTTATGATGTCATTTCAGGCAGCAAGGCACTGACATTCAGTAGTACTTCCACGCTTTCGAGAGTTGCTTCCGAATATAAAAACGGCCCTATGGAGATGGTTTCTCCGCAATTAGGCTATACTTTTTGTTACAATGCTTATTTAAGAGGTCAAAATAAATGGGCAAGCTCTGCGGTTATCAATAAAAGTGTTAACCTATACCAACGACCAGTGGCAAAGCTTGAAATAAAAAAACGTGCGAAAGCCACCATAGTGTCGCAGGGTTTTTATATGTACCATCCTGCGTACGAGCAATCCTCGCCTGCAGTTGTTATGCAAAAAGCTTTCTTATCTTCTGCTCGCATGGCTGATTTTACAGGCAAATACGGCGGTGAGCCTTTTGTGCTCGGCGCACGCAATCCTTTCGTATGTAACGTTGACAACGCGACCCCCTTTCACTTGGGAGAAAACGGTGTATACGTGGTGATTGACTTAGGACGTGAGGAGGCAGGTTGCTTTGAAATCGACATTGATGCTGCCGCCGAAACGAGAATTTTAATCGGCTACGGTGAACATCTTGATGATTTGCGTGTACGCACGAGTGTTGGCAATCGTTCTTTTGCGGCGCAGTTCATATGTAGTGCCGGCAGAAACCGCTACACCCATTACAATAAACGCTTCGGCTGCCGATATATTTCGTTGTACGTTGAGTCTTTCGATTTTACTTTGTACTACGCCGGCATTCGTCCTTGCGAGTATCCTTTCAAGGCGCGCGGTAAATTTAAGTGTTCTGATTTACTTCACAATAAAATATACGAAACGTGCTTGCGTACTCTCGTTTTGAGTGCCCATGAGCATTATGAGGATTGTCCCTGGAGGGAGCAGGCGCTATATTCTATGGATTCTCGCAATCAAATTCTTTGTGGGTATTATGCTTTTGGTGAATATGATTTGCCAAGAGAGAGCATTCGCTTATTGTCATACGGTCTGCGTGAGGATGGTTTACTTGAGTTGTGTGCACCTGCTAAGGTAAACGTGACAATTCCTTATTTTTCACTTATGTGGATAATTGAGCTTTATGAATATATTTTGTTTTCCGGTGACGTTTCTTTTGCGGGTGAAATGTGGCCTTGTGCCGAGAAAATAATCAGAACTTTTTGGCGAAATGCCAAAGGTCACGATTTGCAACAAGCAATGAACGAACCGGGATATTGGAATTTCTATGAGTGGACTCAAGGTTTGTCTTCAGGCTTCCCTACCCACTTGAGAAATAAGAACAACAGCAGAAATTATGATGGACCATTAAGTGTGTATTACATTCTTGCTCTTGATGCCATGATAAAAATGGCGAAGCTTTTGTATTCACAGAGCAAGACTTCATCTGATTTTAACAGCAATTTATCCGAAATTGACTTCGTTGAGAAAATTTCTTGGTGCGAAATGCTTTTGAGCAGTGCGCGCAATGCATTTCATGACACTTTCTGGGACAGTAGCATTGGAGCATATTGTACTTACATAGTAAACGGCGAGAAAATTCATTTCTCGGAGCTTATGAATTCCTTGGCTTTATATGCCGGCCTGGTGCCTGACAATTTTACCAAACGCGTAGCGGACATTCTCTCCGGTTATGCGGTTTGCTCCCCTGCCCTCATTCCCATATCGCTCAGCAATTCTATTTTCAAATACGAGGCTCTTTTAAGTGCCGGAGCGGGATACAGCGACTATGTAATAAAAGATATTTCAGATAAATGGGGAAATATGCTTTACAAAGGCGCTACGTCTTTCTGGGAAACAGTTGACGGCGCATGGGATTTTGAATGTGCCGGCAGCTTATGTCACGGTTGGTCTGCAATCCCCGTTGTTATTTATTATAAGTATTTGCTTGGTGTTTCTCCTCGTACGGAAGGCTTCCGCGATTATTCATTCAAGCCCATAAAATTAAAAACGCCCTTGTCCGCCACGGGAAAAATCCCACGTAAGGACAGAGCGTCATTAGATGTTGAAATCAACGAGAATGGATTTAAGCTGACTTAATTGTCAGCTTTTTTATTTGAATTAAATTTTCACAGTTTCTTCCCACTTAAGTCCGCAATTTTCTTTACCAAAGTGACCGTAATTTGTCGTCTTGGCATATATCGGTGTGCGCAAGTCAAGATATTTTATTATTGCAGCGGGGCGAAGGTCAAATTTCGCAAGTATACGTTGTTCGATTTCTGTTTCCGGTATCGTGTTCGTGCCGAAAGTTTCTACTCGTACCGAAACGGGTTGTGCCACACCAATAGCATACGCAAGCTGAATTTCACATCTGTCTGCAAGCTTAGATGCTACAACGCTCTTTGCTATATGACGTGCCATATATGCAGCAGATCTATCTACTTTTGTAGGATCCTTGCCGCTGAATGCTCCTCCGCCATGACGTCCCAGACCGCCATAAGTGTCAACTATAATTTTTCTTCCTGTCAATCCGGAATCACCGCACGGTCCGCCCACAACAAATCTACCTGTGGGATTAACGTAAAACTTGGTATTCTCGTCAATGTATTGAGTAGGAATAACTGCCTTGATAACGTGTTCTTTAATATCTGCCCTAAGTGTTTCTATGTCAACATCTGCGCTGTGCTGTGATGACACAACTACAGCATCAACTCTTACAGGCTTGTTATTATCGTCATACTCTACTGTTACCTGGCTCTTGCCATCAGGTCTCAAGTAATTGAGAAGACCCGACTTTCTTACTTCTGTAAGCTTTACTGAAAGCTTATGTGCAAGACTTATGGGAAGCGGCATGAGTTCCGGCGTTTCATTGCATGCAAAACCAAACATCATTCCCTGGTCACCGGCGCCGTTCTCGTTGTCCGAATCATTATCAGCGCCCTGCTTTGCTTCCAACGACTTGTCTACGCCAAGTGCTATGTCAGGTGACTGCTCGTGAACACAATTCATTACTGCGCAAGTGTTGCCGTCAAATCCCATTTCAGAGCTGTTATAACCAATATCAAGCACTGTTTTTCTTGCGATTGATGCAAAATCCACGTACGTTGTCGTTGTTATCTCGCCCATAATGAATATTTGTCCTGTTGCCGCCGTTACTTCGCACGCTACTCTTGCCTTTGGATCTTCTGCTATTATCGCATCCAATATCCTGTCTGCAATCTGGTCGCATATCTTATCGGGATGTCCCTCCGTAACTGATTCTGATGTAAAAAGATTTCTTGCCATTTATTTAAACTCCCCTTTCGGTTGCTTTCTTAATTAACAATTCGAGTTAGTATATCACATTTTCGCCAATGTATAAATACTTTTTTACAAGCAGAACATAATAAATCTCAGCACTTCAACGTAGTCGCTGCTTTCAAACGATATTGACTTAAGTCCTGACCTCTTTGCCCCGGGGTAATTCGAGTATTTATTTGCCTCAGGCCACTCTTTGTACTCTACTTCTGCTACGAAATGTTCCGGCAAATCCACCGCACATTTTGTTTTATAATCGCCTGTCAACGCTTTTTCCATACCCTCTTGTATTTCTCTACGTACCGTTGTTGGATGTTTCGTTTTTGCTGCAGCTCCCACAAAGCTTTTTGATGATACTGTTGTTATGCCGGGTATCATTTCTTTTGCTACTTTGCAAATTTCTTCATCTCCCGACAAAAATACGACAGGTTTATTAAAATAAGCCGCAATATATGCGTTTATTACAAATTCTGATGCCGGCTTGCCGTTTAACGTGAACTTATTGACTTTGCGCACCATTGTGTGCGAGAGCGTATTCCCGTCTGACCACGCATCCGAGTGGTATCCCGTAAACGCCACTGCATCGTACTCATCCTCGTCAAGTCCGCCCATCATTTCCAACATATTTCCCGTCCAACCTCTCAGAAGCGTTACTTCTTCAGGTATTCCCTCGGGGTCTATATTTCTTCCTGTGCAATGCGCATCTTTTACTGTCACATCATAGCCTGCTTTTTGTGCACCCACGCAAGCCGCCGCTACCTCTTTCGTCATAATTTCCGTAAAATACGGAAATTTAGAGCCTCCCGGGAGTGCTTCGTCCCAATCCATAATTGATGCGCTGCCTTCAATGTCTGCACTAATATACAATTTCATGTAAAGAGCCACCTTTCAACGTGTAGTTTTCTTTATTATACGCTGTCTTATTGAAAAAGCAACCGAAAACCCTACGCGTTTATCTCCCTAACTTATTTATCCTATTCTAATCTCGATATCACCGGTATCTGTATTAATTTCACACCTGCCGCCGGTTACCGTTTTCGGTACTTCAACGTCACCCGTATCGGTTTCAACAATAAATACCTTGTCTGTAAGCAAGTTGCCGATAACGTCACCCGTATCAGTCTCGATTTTAAGATTCGCCGCATCACAACCTTTAAAGTGCACGTCTCCGGTGTCACTTTCAATCAATATACTTCCCGTTGTCACAACATTTTCCATTTTCACATCGCCTGTGTCGTTCTCTACGGAAATCTCCCCGGTTACCGCAAGTTTTTTCAAAATAACGTCGCCGGTATCGCTTTCGATGTCGACTTTCTCTGCACTGATATCTTCCAATTTAACGTCTCCCGTGTTAACTTTTACAAAAAGCGAAGCGTATTCGGCCCGTGGCAAGTTTACCGTTATCTTCGGCGCGCTCGTATATATTCCTATGTATTCGTACCACTTTCTTGTGTCAACAAGCTTAATTGTCAGCGTATCGTTCTCTACGTTTACGGAATGTTTAGCGTTCGCCGGTTCGTAGCAAGTAATGGATGTTGTTGCATCTTCAGCGGGCAGAAAAACAATATCAGCCGTATCAGCTAAAACAGATATATTTTTAAACTCCTCGGTTATTTTATATTTATTGGTTTCATATTTCGATGTTGATAGTTGTGCAAAATCTCCGCCAAGTGACATCATAACACTTGCAAATAAAATACCACCGATCAGCACAAGAGAAGCAGCTACAATAAGCCATATTTTTGTTCTTGATTTCATTACGCTCCCTCCTTTTTTACAAAGCACTTTCTAATCCATAACGCGATTTTCCTAGTAAGCAACATCGTTCCTTTCGTCATCGCAAGACACGCATAAAACATAAATATTGAGAGTCCTGCACAAACAATTCCGCAGGCAAGCATAGCAAGGCCCGAAGCAGTCTTTCCGTACAACAATAAAGTAATGCACGCGACTACACCTCCAACAACGCCGGCTGCAAGGGAAACAAATATAGCCCACAATGATACGAAAACCGCAAAAGCAACAGCAATTGCAACAATGCACAGCGAAAGCCATATAGGCGAGCCTAAAACCAAAAGAACGATTAAACCTATACCGTAGTGACTTTGTGAAATATTTCGCTCTTCCTGAGAAGCTTTTTCATCAATTGAACCTACCGCCGAAACGGCTTCTTCCTCCGAGAGGCCTTCTTCTATCCTGTCATCAATCATTTCACTGTAAAACATCACGCGTTCTTCGATGTCTTCTTGCGGCAAACCCGACAAGTTTTTGCGCAAAGAATCGAGAAAAGCTTGTTTATTCATTTGTATCATCCTCCTTAGCAACGAATTTGTAAATCAACATTATTTCTTTCCATTCTTCCTTAAAATCCTCAATGCGTTTTATCCCCTCGCCTGTAATGTGATAGTATTTTCTGAGTCTGCCGTCGTGTTCAACTGTGTGAACAGTCAGCATTTTGGCAGTCTCCAGGCGTTTCAAAATGGTATATAGGGTTGATTCAGATAGTTCAATATATGGTTTTAGGTCTTTAATAATCCTGTATCCGTATGAGTCTTTGCTTTTTATGGCAGCTAACACGCATACGTCCAAAATACCTCTTTTTAATTGAATATCCATACAATACCTCCTTTAATAGAATACATCATATCACGAGGTATTGTAGCTGTCAAGAAGAATTGTAACAGTTTTATGTTTGTGATATAATCAGCTCTCAGAACTTGAATGTGTGGAGGTAGCCCCCATGATTTTTAAAATTTTAGCGCTCGGATTAATGGCAGCATTCTACTTTTGCTATTTGTCCAAAATGATTAGTCAAAAAAAACAAGGAATTCGTACAGACCAACTCGGAAGAGGAAAAGAAGGCTTTTTAAAATTCATTGAGGTTTCGTTAAAAATCACTACATATCTACTGCTATTTCTGCAAATAATCAGCATATTGTTTTATTCCGGAGGCACTCACCGGTTATTGCAGATTACGGGTGTTATTGTTGAATTGCTCGGAGTAGTTGTGTTTATTATTTCAGTAGCAGAAATGAAAGATAATTGGAGAGCAGGAGTTCAAAGAGAGGAAAAAACTAATCTTGTAACATCAGGAATTTACTCCATAAGTCGCAATCCGGCATTTTTGGGTTTTGACTTAATGTATATCGGCATTTTGTTGTCTTTCTTCAATTGGCTTTTATGCGTCGCGACAGCCTTTGCTGTATTTTTATTTCACTTACAAATCATAAATGTAGAAGAAGATTTCCTGTTAGAAACCTTTGGCCGGGAGTATATTGAATATAAGAAAAAAGTCTGTAGATATTTAGGAAATAAGTTTTGGATTAAGTAAAACTATTAAATACGTCAAATTTTTGGTTTTTCACCAATTACTTTTTCCTATTATGTGCGTTTCTAAATGCCACTTTTGTCGTGGAGTTTCTTTTTTTGCTTTCACTAGTTCTTCTATAGCTACTAATTTATCCACAAAGCATGGACTCTCTATAACATCGCCCGCAGCTGATGAATCGATATTTTGCCCATAAAAACGATATACACATTCAACGTTTTTGCATTCTCCAACAACTTTTATCTTTTCAATTTTGGTTTTGCAGTGAGAGTCCGAAAATTTCCCACCATCACTCGTAAGTCTTTTGATAACCATATCGATCTCTTTGGCAGATGTGTATAATCCAATAGGATACTCTACCCAATAGTTTTCTGATGTTATACAACTAATATTTAAGCTTAAAAGAAAATCCACATTATATCACTCTCGCTTTTTCTATTATTTCTTTGCAATTACAATCGGTTGATAGAATCCCGTTTCTTCCGGGAACTTCCATACTACTTCATGGCATCCGCTTGCCATAAGCAATTCTGTTATTTCCTGTCTGCGAGTAGCCCTGTATTCACATTCAAATTTGCTCACTTGCAGAGTATCCTCATCGTCAACGATATACTGGATCAGCCGATAGTTATCGCTTTCCCATGACCAAGTCTGAAAAGACACCCTTTGCCCTTTTGCTGTTCTATGAATGTATGGAGGAGAATACGGTGGTTTAACCGTAAGCAGGGCGTCATAATCCCGAATGCTAGCAACGAACATACCACCATGCTTAAGTTGTTCTATGATACTCTTGATAGCAGATGCCAAATCATTACCGGTAAGCATATGTGGCAGGGCATTGTCCATCGCAATAATAATATCAAAATGTTCGAGAAAGGTGTCTGATAAAGCGCAAAAGTCAGCGTGTTCAAATCTAACACTTACATTGTTCTTCTTAGCTCGTTCTTTGGCTTCAGTAATTTCTCCGTCACTAATATCTGAGCCTATTACATTGTAGCCAATAGCAGCTAAGCCGATTGTCTGTGTCCCGATGCCACAGGCACAGTCAAGAATGTGTGCGGACTTGCTAAAACCATTTTCCACAAAAAGTCTATCCAGAATCAAAGCCTGTTCCTGTGTGGTCGCCTGCCAATCAAGGAACAATTTATCATATTGTGAAGCCATATTATCGTAAAAAACCTGGGTGATACTCATATTGTTTTCTCCTCGTCAAAGTTCATTATATCAAGCAATAAACATTCTCACAAGAGTAATCAAAAAGTCATATAATCCATGTCCAAAAGCGACACCTATATAACCGCAATTCTTGATTTTGTATTTTGCGAAACCAAATACCAGTCCTATCGGAAATGTGAATAGAACCTGCATAATACTTCCGTTGATGATATGATACAATCCGAATAGGAATGATACGATTATAACACCAATCCACTTGTTCTTTTTTAAGAAACTTACAAAGGTATCCTGCAAATATACACGAAACACAAATTCTTCTACCGGACCTATACAACAAAAGAGGCTACATTCCCACTTTTCTGTAGGTTTGTAGCCTCTTTCTTCAATTGATTGACCTTATATCATTTTTGGTTAACGCTTTTTCTCTTGAAAACAACAGCACCTATGATAACAAAAGGAATCACAAAACATAAGTAAATCATAATACTGTCGCCTGTTTCCGGATTTGTATCATCCTTTGCCGGTGGTGTTGGAGTCGGCTTCAAAGTTGGAGTTGCAGTAGGTTCCTGTGTAGGCTTTTCCGTAGGAGTAACTGTAGGTGTTGCTGTCGGAGTAGCCGTAGGTGTCTCCGTTGGCGGTACTGATGGTGCTACAGATTCAGGATCTTCCGCCTCGCATTCAGTACATGAACCATTAACAAAAACATGCTCTACTTTTTCTGATTTCTCGCCGCACTCGCACTCATACCAGTGCGAAACTTCATCATGCTCCAATTCTGAGAATTCATGTCTGTGAAGTTGATCTATCGGTTCACCCTCTTCCAAGAGAGCATCACAATCTGCACAGTGTGTGTCTCCTGTGTAACCGGGTTCCTCATAAGTAGGTTCTTTCGCACCTACCACATATACGTCACCTGTGTGGTTTTCAGGATTTAAATCACCGTAGGGTTGGCCACATACTTCGCATATTGCTTGATTTACGCAAGTAGCCTCGCCGCCGGTATGCTCATCTTCATCTTTCTTCTCACCGCATACACACTCATGCCAGTGTGAATCTTCATCATATTCCCATTCATCAGAGAACTCGCATTTATGAAGTTGATCTATCGGTTCGCCTTCTTCCAAGAGAGCATCACAATCTGAACAGTGTGTATCTCCTGTGTAACCGGGTTCCTCATAAGTAGGTTCTTTCTCACCTACCA
>JAGAQK010000106.1 GCA_017622825.1 Clostridia bacterium
GGATGCGGAAGCAGAAGCTTTCATAGCAGCGTTGATACCTTCAACTGTAACATCTTTGCCTTTAACAACAGCAACGAGGATTGTTGTGGAACCTGTGCATGTGGGAACACGCTGAGCGGAACCGATGAGTTTGCCGTTGAGTTCGGGAATTACAAGACCGATAGCTTTAGCAGCACCTGTGCTGTTAGGAACGATATTCTGTGCACCAGCACGAGAACGTCTTTTATCGCCTTTTCTCTGTGGTCCGTCAAGGATCATTTGATCTCCTGTGTAAGCATGAACTGTTGTCATGATACCGCTCTGGATAGCTGCATAGTCGTTAAGAGCTTTAGCCATAGGAGCAAGGCAGTTTGTTGTACAAGAAGCAGCAGAAATGATTTTGTCATCAGCTGTAAGAGTTTTCTCGTTAACGCTGTAAACGATTGTAGGAAGATCATTTCCTGCAGGAGCAGAAATAACAACCTTCTTAGCACCTGCATCGATGTGAGCCTGTGCTTTAGCCTTTGATGTATAGAAGCCTGTACACTCAAGAACTACGTCTACGCCAATTTCTCCCCAAGGAAGATCTTTAGCATCTTTTTCTGCATATATTGTGATTTTTTTGCCATCAACTGTGATAGATGTCTCGTCACACTCAACTGTGTGTCCGTCATATCTTCCCTGTGCTGTATCATACTTCAAAAGATGAGCAAGCATCTCAGGGCTTGTCAAATCGTTAATTGCAACTACTTCATATCCTTCGGCTCCAAACATTTGTCTGAATGCAAGACGGCCGATACGTCCAAAACCATTAATAGCAACTTTAACTGCCATAATTGTTACCTCCATTAAATATAAAAATTTACCATTTGGTATTATACCCCACGCTTCAAAAAAAAACAACCCTTTTATTCTGTTAAATCAACTAAAATCAACCTAAAGTCATCACATTACAGCTCCAATTTTTTTCTTTCCCCGCGGTTTTGCGTTTTTGCACTCGGTTTTACGCAAAAACCAAAAAGGAGTGTTGGCTGTATCTTTTATTTTTAGAAGAAATATGATATAGTTTTATGGATAATTATGCAGACAATTTTTGAAAGGCGGCCCAAAAATGGCTTTTCTCCCCATTACATTAGAAGAAGTACGCGAAAGAGGCTGGGACGAGGTTGACTTTGTACTCGTCACGGGCGATGCATACGTCGACCACCCATCATTTGGCACAGCGATTATTTCCAGAGTGCTTGAAGACGAAGGAATGCGAGTAGCAATTCTGGCTCAGCCCGATTGGAAAACAAACAAAGATTTCACCCGTTTCGGCAGACCACGTTTAGGTTTTATGGTAAACTCGGGCAATGTAGATTCAATGGTGGCACATTATACAGCAGCCAAAAAAAAGCGCAGCGAAGACGCATATTCCCCGGGCGGAAAGGCCGGCCTTCGCCCCGACCGCGCTCTCACTGTCTACTGCAAAAAGATTAGAGAGATATACGGAAATATCCCCATAATCGTCGGCGGATTGGAAGCATCTTTAAGACGTTTCGCAGGCTATGATTATTGGAAAGATGAAGTCATGCAGTCAGTTTTGGAAGATTGCACAGCAGATATGCTTTCTTTTGGCATGGGCGAAAATCAAACACGCCAAATTGTAAGACGATTAAATAACGGCGAGCCGATTGCATCACTCACAGACATCAAAGGCACTTGCTATATGACTAAAAATCGCCCGACCAAAAAAGGCGCGATTTATCTGCCTTCATTCAATGAAATTATAAAAAGCAAAGAAAAATACGCTGAATCCTGCCGCATTGAGTTAGACGAGCAAGACGCAGTACGCGGCAAACCGCTTATACAAGAGCAAAAAACAGGTTGGCTGGTTCAAAACCAACCAATGCCACCTCTTACAACAAAGGAATTAGACGAAATATACGAGCTCCCATTCGAGCGCACTTGGCACCCCACGTACAACGAAGTCGGCGGCGTGCCTGCGATTTCCGAAGTAGAATTTTCAATAACCCACAACCGCGGATGTTTCGGCGCATGCAACTTCTGCTCGATAGCATTTCACCAAGGAAGAGCCGTGACCTGCCGTAGCCGCGAATCCATTTTGCGTGAAGCGCAGCTCCTGACGCAAAAACAAAACTTCAAGGGATACATACACGATGTCGGCGGGCCAACCGCAAACTTCAGGATTCCTTCCTGCGAAAAGCAGAAAAAATACGGCTTGTGCCCTTCTAAGAAGTGCCTGGCGCCCACCCCATGTAAGGCGCTCAAGGTAGACCATACGGAATACCTCGCAATCCTCAGGGATTTGCGCAAAATTCCCAAAGTAAAAAAAGTATTTATCCGTTCCGGAATTCGATACGACTACCTACTTTTGGACAAAAACGATGAATTTTTCAGAGAACTCGTCGAACATCACGTAAGCGGCCAACTAAAAGTCGCTCCCGAGCATTGTTCCGCAGCAGTTTTGGACAAAATGGGCAAGCCCCACATTGAAGCATACAAAAAATTTGCGCAAAAATACTTTGCTATAAGCAAAAAAATAAAAAAGGAACAATATCTGGTGCCCTATCTTATGTCATCACATCCCGGTTCCACGCTAAAAGATGCGATTGAATTGGCATTATTCTTAAAAGAGCAAAAACTCAGGCCGCAGCAAGTGCAAGACTTCTATCCCACGCCCGGCACTATATCCACATGCATGTTCTATACAGGAATCGACCCGTATACGATGAAAAAGATTTACGTGCCAAAGACAAAGGAAGAAAAAGCAGAGCAGCGGGCGCTACTGCAATATTTCCGTCCCGAAAATAAGCAGGCCGTTATTGCCGCACTCACCAAAGCAGGCAGAAAAGATTTAATAGGAAACCGCCCCGAGTGCCTCGTGTCGCCCACAGTTATGGGGCATGCTACGGAACGCACCGCGCGCCACAAGGGCAGCAACATAAAAAACGCAAAGAACAGTAAAATAAACACAAAAAAAGAAAGGAAACTTACAAAAAATGTCAAAACAAAAAAGAATTTCTGATTATGTAAAAATAGGAAAGCTCCCATCAGGAGAACTCAACAAAATCACTGATGTCAAGGGCATCCGCGTGGGACATTCAACAATAAAAAACGAAGATAACCGCACAGGAGTGACGGTAATACTTCCCAGCGAAAAAAATATGTTCACAAACAAATTCGAGGCAGCATCTTTTGTGCTCAACGGCTACGGCAAAAGCGTAGGACTCATTCAGATAGACGAACTCGGTTTATTGGAAGCGCCGATTGCGTTAACAAATACTCTGAATGTAGGCAAAGTGCTCGACGCTATGATCGAATATGAAATAGAGCTTTCTGCAAAAGAAGACGAAGCCATTCGCTCCATCAGCATCCCCGTAATGGAATGCAACGACAGCGATATAAACAACATACGCAATAGAGCCGTTAGCAAAGAACACGTATTTGAAGCTATTGAAAATGCGTGCGTTGATTTTGAAGAAGGAGACGTGGGCGGCGGCACGGGCATGAAGTGTCACGGACTTAAAGGCGGCATCGGCTCAGCTTCAAGAGTGATAGAGCTCGACGGCAAGAAATACACAGTAGGCGTTTTGGTGCAATCGAACCATGGATATTGCGACGATTTGCATATAGACGGCAAAAAAATCGGCAAAAGAATATTGGAAGAAGCTGAGCAGGCAGAGCTTTCCGAAAAAGGCTCCATAATCGTCATTGTGGCGACTGATATCCCGATGTCATCACGCCAAATAAGGCGCATTTTGAAACGCGTTGACGTCGGTCTTATACGAAACGGCTCGTACACCACACACGGTAGCGGCGAGGTTTTCTTAGGTTTTTCCACGGCAAACGTGCACCCGAAAGACGAAACGCCCTTCTACAACGCTACGTATCTTAATGATGATTATATAAATCCGGTTTTTCTTGCTGTAGGAGAGGCAACCGAGGAAGCCGTTTTGAATTCAATGATAACTGCAAATCAAGCAAAAACCCTGAAAGGAAAAACGATTCACAGCTTGTCTGAATACGCAGATATATTAGAAAAAGAATTCAAATCGTAATTATGTGCATAATTCAGTGCAGTGCAAGAGTATAAATGTATTAAGAGAAACTTCACATCGGAGCGTTTGCAGTGGCACTGTTTTTTAAAAGAAAAATGAAATCTGCCTTGAGAATGCAGAGAAAATTGAACAAGGCAGCTTATAATCGCTATAGACAAACAAAAACTATAGCAAATAAAAAAGCAGCGGCAAGAATACTATGTTTTGCCGCTGCCGAATTTTTATTATTCATTTTAATATTCTTATAATATGTAATCTGCCGGATTTTGGAAATTATCATTCAATACAACTTCAAAGTGAAGATGCGGGCCGGTTACTCTACCCGTGGCGCCCATTTTTGCAATGTATTCACCTTTACCTACTTTATCTCCCACTTTAACAAGAGACTCTGATAAGTGGGCGTATTTCGTTTCAAGTCCATCTCCGTGATCGACTATCACATACAAGCCATATCCACTGTGAAAACCAACGAAAGTGACTACACCCTTGCCTGCCGCAAAAATCGGGCTACCTTCTACATAACCGATATCTACTCCTGTATGAAATCTTGTTTCGCCATTTATAGGATCAATCCTGTATCCAAAAGGAGAACCGATGCTGCCCTCTGCAGGGTAAAAATCAGGATATCTGTCTAAAACATCCTGGAACTCATCAACCTTAACATAAAGAGCATCAATCAATATCTGCGCTTTGTCACTGTATCCCAAAGCATCGCGGATTGTAAGCTCCATCTCTGCAATACTGTTTTTAATGCTGTTTATCTCGCTGTCAGAACGGGATGCAGCCGACTTCGTTAAATCAAGATTTCCAATCTGTTCTTTCAAGTCTTCGATAAGCTTGTCCTGCGCAGCTTCATTATTTTGAATCTCATTTTGCTGATTTTGTATTATTCCATCCTTGTTTGCCGACTCCTGTTGGCTGGCATTCAATGAATTCTCAAGTTTTTCTATATTATTATTAAGTTTATTCTCAGTATCTGTCAATTTATCTGCCAATCCGGCCTTTTCGCTTTCAAGCAAATTAATCTTCGCATTAGTCGCACATAGATTCAAAGCCAAAACAGAAACCATAGCACAAACCAAAACCAAAGCAACAGTAGTAGTTGAAATTGACTTAATTTCTTCCTTTGCAGCTTTAATTAGATTTTTGATGAAATTTTCTTTTGTATTTTCGCTGTTTTCCTGCATTATTGCTTTTACCTTTCTGTTAGATCATCTGTTTAATTACACCTAGATCCTCGGAATTTTACCATTTTCGCCTATTTTTGTAAATATAGTTAACAAAAAATTAACATTTTCCTGTCGTTTTACCATTTCCCCGGCTTTTTATCAGGCCTTCCGCCGGGGCCGCCCATTCCGCCGGGGCCACCCATTCCGCCGGGGCCGCCCATTCCGCCGCCGCCACTGCCAATCGTTGAGAGGATTTGCGACACCTTAACGTTACCGCCAGATGTTCCGCCCGCGTATGAGCCGCTTGCCATAAGCCCATCCACGTTCTCACCTCCGGAATACTCGCCACCCACATAAGCTGTATATGTGGAGCCGCTTTTAATATCCGGCGAACTGAAAACAACCGAATTATACGACTTCGCAGGTGCAAAAGTAAGCAAATCAGCGCCATTTTCGTCAACAATCCTTACTATCGTTCCTGCCTGCTGCGCCTGAGGAAGCGTAATCACAATAACGTTTTGAGTCGAAGTTCCCGCGGGATATTCTGCCATACCACTGCTGCCGACAGCTACAAGAAAGCCGCCGTTGGCACTAATCGTTCCGTTCGCATCCAAAGCGCCATTGCCGCTGTTTGTAGGACCGTTCACAACAGCTGTGCCTCCTGTAATCGTCAAATCGCCGTTCGAGTCCAGTCCATCACCACCTGCATCAACGTACAAATATCCGCCCGATATATTGACCTGGCACTTCGACTGGTACTGCATACCTCCACCACCGCCGAAGCCGCCTCCAAATCCGCCCCCGAAACGCTCGTCCGAGGACGAATTGCTTCCTACGGTGCCATTCAGTCCATCATCACTTGCCTTAACATACGTTTTGCCGCCCGTAATATTAATCACGGTTGCCTCAATACCCTCATAACTCTTGGTAATTTTCACTTTACCGCCGCCGATAGCCAACGTGTTGTCGCAATGCATTCCGTCATCTCCTGCGCTAAGAGAAACTTCACCGCCTGTAACAGCCAAAAGCGTCACCGCCTGCAGCGCATCCTCATACGCAGTAACATTCACCACGCCGCCTTCTATATAAATGTAGCCTTTTTCTGCGTTGTCCTCCTTTGTGGACTTGATGCCGTCGCCGCTCGTAGACTCTGCTTTTATCGCGCCTGCTTTTATTACGACGCAATCGTTTCCTCTTATTGCGTTATTTACGGCCGTTACGTCAATATTTCCATTTATGATTTTTAGCTCGTCCTTGCATCCAATGCCGTTATTAAAATTCGACATTACCTTCAGCGTTCCCGTGCCGTTAATTGTCAGTGCTTTTTTACTAAAAAATGCCGCATTCGGCTCGCCTTTTATTTCCCCGGTTGTTTCGTCTTTTTCTTCTACGGAATACTCGTAGTTTTTACCGTCTGTCAGCGTATTTTCTTTGCCGTCTGCTAGCGTAACAACTGTCTTTTTACCATTATTTACATAAATCGGCGCGCTTTTCTCGCAATGCAGGCTGACCCCATTCAGAATCAAATGGACTTGATTTTCTCCGGCTTCTACATATATCTGTCCGTTCTCCGTCTCGCCTGCAATCGAGTACGTGCCGCCCGAAGTTATTTTTACCTGTGTGCAGTCTCCTTTTACAACTTCTGCGCCGTTTCCCGTGACAGCCGCTGAATTTCCGTCGAAAACAATCGTGCACACACTGCTATCGCCCTGCACGTTCTCGTCAAAATCGCTGTACGAAACTTTTATGTTCGTGCCGGACGTAACGTTCGCCGCAGCATTCCCGTCGTCTGCTGTACTGTTCCAATAGTTTCTGCCGCCGCTGCCGCCATTGTCTGCACCCGCCGCCGCATCGTTATTCACGTCACCGCTGCAACCGGATGCAAAAACACCTACTGCCGCAGCCAGTGCCATTATCACATAAAAAAACTTGTTTTTTTTATTTATCATGCTATTTCTCTCCAATCTGTATTCCTTCAAAAAAAGAGGCACACTCTTGTGTCTGCTAAAAGTGTACCTCATCTAAATGTTCTTTTTGTGTCTATTTTGTTTTTTATTTGGGTTGTTTACTGTACTCAACAAACGTGAATGTTATCTCGCCGGTCGCGCCAGCCGCGCCTCTGTATGTAGCCGTTATTTCTTCGCTTTCGGAAACGATTTGCCACTCCGGCATTTCGTCAAGATTCGGGAAATAAACGTCTTTTTCAAAAGATTTTTTGAATTTGGTAATAAATGCTCTGTCACAATACGGAAGCATTTGTCTGTAAACACTTGCTCCGCCGATTATAAATAC
The DNA here is from genome assembly GCA_017622825.1 of Clostridia bacterium. GTDB lineage: Bacteria > Bacillota > Clostridia > UBA1212 > UBA1255 > Egerieisoma. The sequence continues at coordinate 7,502 of JAGAQK010000106.1, forward strand.
GTCTTCTGATGAGACGCCCTGTGCTTCGAGATTTTTCAACTTCTCAAAAAGTTCATCAAGCGAGTGAACTACAATTGCACCCTCCGGAGCGTATTCAGGATCGGGATTTAGCACGATATTGCATCTATCCTTCAAAACTCGTCCGCCGGGAAAAGTTGCCAAAGTATTTGAACCAAGCACAACTGTTTTTCCTGTTGTCAATCTTGCAAATTGCTGTAAATCCTCTTTTACTCTCGCAAGGAGGTCGCCTTTATTACCTATTCCCCACTCTGCATCAACCGCAACTATTACATTCATGTACGCTTGCCTCCATCAATTAAATCGCCATCTCAATTTTACCGATTTTCTCTCCATGCTGATAGTTTTCAACTTTGAAGCTGTCAGCCGTAAAATCATAGAAATCAGTAATGCTCTTGTCAAGTTCTACTTTCGGTGCCGGGTACACTTCGCGCTTAATAAGCTCCTCAACTATCGGAATATGCCTGTCATAAATATGCGCGTCGGCAATTACGTGTACAAGCTCACCCGGAACAAGCCCCGAAACTTGTGCAAACATATACACAAGTGCTGCATACTGTGCTACGTTAAACGCATTTGCCGCGAGCATATCTTGCGAGCGTTGATTAAGTATTGCACAAAGTCTGCCGTCCGTTACGTTGAAGGTCATGCTGTATGCGCACGGATAAAGTGCCATCTCGTGCAAATCTGCAAAATTATACAAATTTGTCATTATTCTTCGGCTTGCGCGATTATTCTTTAGGTCATAAAGCACTCTGTCCACTTGGTCAAACATTCCCTCTTTATATTGGTGTTTTACTCCAAGCTGATAACCGTACGCTTTGCCAATAGAGCCTTCTTCATCTGCCCACAAGTCCCATATATGGCTGTTCAAATCATGTATATTATTTGACTTTTTCTGCCAAATCCACAATATCTCGTCCACTGCTACAGAGAGTTTTATGGGTCTAATAGTAATTAAAGGAAACTCTTTTTCCAAATCATAACGATTGACAACGCCAAACTTTTTCTTTGTGTATGCCGGTGTACCGTCCGCCCATTTCGGTCTGACAGTTTCGTCCTTTACCCAAGAACCATTTTCCAATATATCTTTGCAAGTATTAATAAAAGCAACATCTGCAGAACTCATACTTTTGCCCCCTTTAATTTTCTTCGTATTCTTTGAATCGCATTATCAATAGATTTACTTTCTTTACCAAATATGGCACCAATTTCCTCGTATGTACCACCTTTTAAATACTCACTAAGCACGTTTTTTTCAAACCTACTGAGCTTTTCTTCTATTTCTTTATATATGTGTTCCCTGCGTTCTCTGTTTTCTATTATTGTCTCAGGGTCAAACATCACAGAAAGCTCACCATTGTCGTGGTAATCCAACGAAATGTAATCATTAAGCGGACTGTGTTTTTTTCTTGCAGCCGCTTTTATTGCCGTACAAATTTGCCTTCTCACACAAACATTTGCGTATGTAGAAAAGGACGCCCCTTCTTCTGTCGAAAAACTGCAAACTGCCCTATACAGCCCTATCATGCCTTCCTGCACAATATCATCGCTGTCGCCGCCCAACAAGAAATATGTTCTTGATACAGAACGTACCATCGGCTTATATTTATTAAGAATGTACTCACAGGCACTTTCGTCATTTTTTTGTGCCTGTAGCACAATTTCTTCATCAGTCTTTGACAATCTTAACGCCTTCCTTAGTGTCAATCAGTGTTATTCCCATATTTTTGAGCTGATCGCGAATCTCATCAGCCGTTTTGAAGTCTTTTGCTTTCTTTGCAGCGCTTCTCTTTTCAACAAGCTCTAAAATTTCCTGCGAAACTTCCTGCTCTCCGCCGTCTTCTTCTTTCACATCCGAATTTTCTTCTATTGAAAGTCCGAGCACAGCATCCGCATACAGTGCGAACTCATAAATATCGTGGCTCTTTTCTCCGTTTTTGAGAACCTTCCACAAAATGCCAAGTCCAAGCGGCACGTTCAAGTCATCCGACACAGCTTCTGCGAATTCTTTCTTCCACTCTTCTATTGTTTCAGACGGAATATTCCCTGCAGCCGCTGCTTTGTGTTTCGAAACTGCTGCATACAGGCGATTCAACGATGTCTGTGCTGCATCAAGCGCATCCCATGTGAAGTTTAATTTATTTCTGTAGTTTCCGTTTAAGCAGAAATATCTGTATGCCAAAGGAGAATATCCTTTTTCAATCAAATCAGAAACGGTGTAAGTGTTGCCGAGGCTTTTCGACATCTTTCCGTTATCGACAAGCAAAAACTCGCTATGCATCCAATAGTCTACCGATTTTTTGCCTGTAAGTGCTTCTGATTGCGCGATTTCATTTTCGTGGTGAATCGGAATATGATCCACACCACCTGTATGGATATCAAAGCAATCACCTAAGTATTCTCTTGACATTGTGGAGCACTCAATGTGCCAACCGGGATAACCCATTCCCCAAGGGCTGGGCCACTGCATAATGTGCTCCTTAGGAGCTTTTTTCCATATTGCGAAATCAGCGGGATGGCGCTTTTCGTTATTTACCTCAACGCGTTCACTTGCGCCGGCAAGCTGTTCCTCGAGGTTTGCTCTTGAAAGTCTGCCGTAGCGCGGGAATTTCGAAATATCAAAATAAATACCGTCACTTGTCTCATAACCATATCCTTTTGCACAAAGCTCCTGTACAAATTCAATCATTTGATCTATGTGCTCTGTAGCCTTCGGCGTGAGCTCAGGTTTTTCGATATTAAGGCGCTTGAGGTCTTCAAAGAACACACTTGTAAAATATGCAGCTATTTCCCACGGTGTTTTCTTCTGTGTCTTTGCTGCCTTTTCCATCTTATCTTCGCCCTCGTCGCCGTCTGATGTTAAATGACCTACGTCTGTAATATTCATAACGTGTTTAAGATTATATCCGTTAAGCTTTAACGAACGTCTTAATATATCCATGAACACATACGTTCTCATATTTCCTATGTGTGCATAATTGTAAACCGTTGGTCCGCATGAGTAAATCGTAACGCATTCATCGCTAAGCGGCTTAAATTCTTCTTTTTTTCTTGACATAGTATTGTAAACTTTCATTTTCAATCCTCATCTTTCTTGTTGCCCTCACGCAACTTTTCCAATTCTTTTTCTATCATTTCCAATTCCTGTGCCACAGGGTCAGGAACCTTATTGTGTTCAAGTGCAATTGACGGAGCCACATCACTCGTACGGTCAACTCTTTCTCCGTCCATTTTAATAACTCTTGCTTTCATTCCTGTAACTGTTGAATTTTCCGGTACGTCATCCAGCACAATTGAGCCTGCGCCTATCATAGCGTTATTCCCTATCGTAACCGGTCCAAGCACCTTAGCACCTGCTCCGATGAGCACATTGTCGCCCACTGTCGGGTGCCTTTTAGAATGCTTTTGGCGTCCTGTTCCTCCAAGCGTTACCTGATGATAAATTGTACAGTTGTTGCCGATTACAGCCGTTTCTCCTATAACAACACCATGTCCGTGGTCAATAAAAAGACCCTCTCCTATCTTAGCTCCGGGATGTATTTCAATTCCTGTTCTCCTATTAGCAATCTGAGAGACCCACCTTGCCAAGAAAAATAGTTTGTGTCTAAAGAAAAAAGCTGATATCTTATGATAAATGAGTGCATGCAGACCGGGATAAAGCAGAAAAACCTCAACTGCATTTCTGGCAGCCGGATCTCTTTTTGCTATTGATTTTGCATCCTTTATAATTCCCATACTTTTCTACGCTACTCTCGTACATTTCTCATTAAACATTATATGCAACAATATATTTTATCACACGATTTTTATTATTACAACTTGCTTTTGCACGCATCAGCAATCATATGATCGAAACCGCACCCTTTAAAGCAAATTAATACGTTAAAATGATACCACACTCTCAACCTTTTCGCAACGAAAACTACACCCCATTGCCCGCCCCCGTTTTGCGTATTCACTCTCGGTTTTACGCAAAAACGAAATATCAAGGCAGCACCACTCGGCTTCTCGCCCCCGTTTTGCGTATTCACTCTCGGTTTTACGCAAAAACGAAATATCAAGGCAGCACCACTCGGCTTCTCGCTCCCATTTTGCGTATTCGCTCTCGGTTTTACGCAAAAACGAAATATTAAGGCAGCACCACTCGGCTTCTCGCCCTCGTTTTGCGTATTCGCCCTCGGTTTTACGCAAAAACGAAATATTATGGTGACGCCCCTCGGCTTCACGCCCCCATTTTGCGTATTCGCCATCGGTTTTACGCAAAAACGAAATATTAAGGTTGCGCGCCTCGGCTTCACGCTCCTGTTTTGCGTATTCGCCCCCTGTTTTACGCAAAAACGAAATATTAAGGTGCGCCCCTCGGCTTCTCGCTCCCGTTTTGCGTATTCGCCCCCGGTTTTACGCAAAATTAAATTGCGGTCGTTGAAAGAGTGTGTTATAATGGCAAAGCTTGCTAAAGACGTGCGAATTAGTGTGCTGACCGGCGAGCAAAATTATGCCTGCATAGTTAAATGGATATAACAAGCCCCTCCTAAGGGCTAGTTGTAGGTTCGATTCCTACTGCGGGTGCCAACAAGCGCACTTCTCAATCCTTAGAATTCGCTTGTAAAAATTCATCAGAGCAGATATTGCGCGTTAAGTACCGAAGGATGGGAGTAGAGCCTTCGGGCGAAAAATTCGGGCGAGCTTGCCGAGCCCGTGTTTGCGGTGCAATATTACATCCGCTGTGACCTAAATATAATGGGTACAACAGATGATGCTCTCTTTACTAATGAAAGGGAGTTTTATTATGGAAAAAACAAAAAAGCTTTTTGCATGTTTTACAGATGTGCGTGCCATCGTGGCAATGGCACTGTTTATTGCCCTCAGTATCGTTTTCGGCAAATTTCTTGCATTCAATCTAACATCGTCAATAAGAATCAGTTTTGAAAATCTGCCTATAATTATCGCAGGAGTAGCATTTGGCCCTGTGGCGGGCGCCGTCGTTGCTTCCGTAGCGGATTTGATAGGATGCATTTTGGTTGGATATACAATAAATCCCATGATTACAATGGGCGCTGTGACGATAGGCTTGCTGGCGGGGCTATTCGGCAAAATCAATTGTAACCGATTCCTTAAAAGCATCCTCGTTGTGGTGCCGGCGCACTTTGTGGGTTCTATAATCATAAAAACAATAGGATTATATGTGTATTTCAAGCTTCCGTTTTGGCTCACATTTGCGAGTCGCGCAGGAGTTTATGCAATCACAGCAATAGCTGAAATTGCCATTATTAACATAATCTTCTCACAGAAAATCATTCAAAGATTTGGAGGATTGCGCAGAAAATGACTTACGACGAAGCTTTGGAATATATACACGGAATATACTGGCGCGGCAGCAAGTTGGGTTTGAGCCGCACAAGGGAAATTTTGGAGCTTTTGGGAAATCCTCAAAAGCAGCTTAAGTTCGTTCACGTGGCCGGCACAAACGGCAAAGGCTCTACGTGTGCAATGTTGGAGGCGATTTTTCGCAAAGCCGGATATAACACCGGCTTGTACATTTCCCCATATATAATCAAATTTAACGAGCGAATGCAATATAACGGCGAGCCTATTTCAGATACAGATTTGGCAGAAATTACCGAATACGTCAGCACCTTTGCCGAAACGATGCAGGATAAGCCGACCGAATTTGAGCTTGTGACTGCTATCGGCATGGAGTTTTTTAAACGTAAAAAATGCGATATAGTTATTTTGGAGACCGGTCTCGGCGGCGAAATGGATTCCACCAACATTATTGACGTGCCCGAAGCCGCCGTAATTACCGCCATCGACATCGACCACATCAGGGAGCTCGGCGGCACTATTGAGAGCGTGGCTTCCGCAAAAGCCGGCATAATCAAGGCGGGCGGAGACGTTGTTTACTACGGAAACAACCCTATCGCCGCTAATGTTTTTGCTACGAAATGTGCGGCTGTTGGCGCGAAGCTTTCCATAGTAAATTTTGAAAGTCTCAACGTAAAAGAATGCACTATAAATGGTGCGATTTTTGATTATGCCGTAAATGATTCACTGTACGAAAACGTTCACATCCCGCTACCCGGGACGTATCAATCGCACAACTGCGCTTTAGTACTGACTACAATTGAGTTATTAAAGAAGAAGTTCGATATTTCAAAAGAAGCAGTTATCGAAGGTATAGCCTCTGTAAAATGGCCGGGCAGATTTGAAGTTTTGTGCCAGAAGCCGATTTTCATTGCTGACGGCGGTCACAATCCCCACGGAATACAAGGCACAGCCGATAGTATTCGACATCATTTTCAAAATAAGAAAGTAATGGTAATTATGGGGGTTATGGCAGACAAAGACGTTTCACCGATGCTTGATATATTGACTCCGCTAGTAAAATCAGCCTATACCGTGAAGCCAAACAACCCAAGAGCGATGGATCCGGAGCTTTTAGCAGAGAAGTTTCGTGAAAGGGGTATTGCCGCCACCGCTTATAACGATATTGAGCACGGCGTTGCATGCGCTTTCAACGATGCGCGCCCCGATGACGTGATTTGCGCTTTAGGTTCATTTTATATGTACAATGATATTGCTGATGCCGTTAAAAAGCTGACTTGTGAGTTATCTTGAGATTTTCAAACTCAAGCCGATTTCTTATCCTCTCCGGGCATAGTCTTATCCTCTTTTGGCTTAGTTTTATTGTCAGACTTCATATCGCTTAGTTGTTCCTCTGTTTTCTTGTCGTTTGGAAAAAGCCAACGTTGCAAACCAAGCGCTATTGCAAACGTTATGATCTTCTCAGGCGTAAAAGGGAGCCACAGCAACGCCATATAAGTCCCGGCCACAGCCGTCATCCACCCAATATCCAAAAGCATGCCCACTCCAAACAAGATATAGCTCCAGCCATTGGTAATAATCCAAGCAATGCCAAAACATAGCAAAAATCTAGGATTAAGAATCAACTTACGCAAAAATCTAAAAAAGCGCAAACACAACGCCTTTATATTTGCCCAAGTAAGAAAATTCTTAACACGCGCCCAAAGCCTTCTCACTAAATGATCCCAGCCTTTCTAATCGACTTTTCCTCGACAAAGGTCGAAACATTAAACAGTGAAAGCACCTCATTTATGCCATTTTCTTCAACAAATTCACTAAGGCTTTCATTAAAATACCTCAAATCAACCATATAAACATCGTCGAAATGCTCATACAAGAACGGCACAAAGCAGTTAGCGAACGAATCCTTGATTACAAGTATTTTTTCACGTTTTTCTACGGAAAGCTCTTGCTCGCCGCTACTTTTGGCGATGTGTACAACTCCATAATTGCCACCATAAAAACCTGCATAGGTGTCTTTCTGCGACTCAAAAGCTTTATCCCAAAAACCATAATCAAAATTCTTAGCTTCACCATCGCACGTCACAGTATATTCTCCAAGCTCGTCCGGCACATATATTTTCACAGTATCACGAGCCGCATCACTACACAAAACTTTCGAATAAAGAGTGCCTCTGAAAGAATCAGAAACAATTCGCACATCAAATGCATCCGGAGAAAGACCCTTTCTTCCCGTAGCTTCGCACCAAACAGAGTACGCAGCAAAAGCACTGTCTGTCGTCCAATGATGATCAGTCTTATAATATGGATATGAAATTTCTTCAACACTTCTTGTAACATCAATTACGTTATATTCACCCAACAGGGTTTTCGCATCATTAATAACTCTTTTCTCATCGAAACACGACGAATTTGCCGGCAACTTTTCAGACAAAACAGTAGCCGCCGTAGGCACAGCCATAAAAGAAAGTCTTTCCTTACTAAATCCCTTTTCACTTAAATCAGAATAAAATAAACTCAAAGCCTTTAAATTCTTTATATATATATCCGTATCAACATCAGCATCTGTTTTCTTTTCGATATAATAGTTGTCATCACAAAAATATACGCCACCGGCATCCTTTGCACCCAAAAATTTAAGAATAGAATTCTTTAGGCCAATTAAAGTTTCCCTTCCCGTAAGCCTGTCACTAACGTAACTCTCAGCATCTTGCGCGAACGTTCCGTCAAGTAAAGACTCACCCGAAAAATCAGGCAGTTCCTGCAAGTAGCGGTTTTCGTTCTCAGAAAAATCTTTGCTGGAATTAATAATACTTCCGGCTGAGAAAATAGCGAGAAAAGCAATAAAAATAATAATCATCAACTTGTTTTTCAAACCACTCATTGCCATCCTCCTCAAAACCTGAAATACAAGAACGGGTTGTACGAATCGCCCGCAAGAAACACCAGCGACAGCAGCAACAATACTGCCACAATAGCGCACTCCCAATATCCGTTTTTAAAACGTACGGAAAGCTTCGCTTTTACCACTTTTCCAAGTTGTGTCGAACAAACTGCTGCCACAGCAAAAAGAAGCAAAGTGTTACACAGAATATATGTTGTGTCATTACTCCAAAAAGATACACCTACACCAAACATACTCCTAAAATAATTTATTATTTCACCCATAGTTCCGCACTCAAAAATCACCCATCCAAAAACAATCAGAAGAATGCTGTATATATGAGCAAAAGCCGCCGGGATTTTAGCAAAAATCTTTAGTAAAAAAGCCTTTTCAAGAACGAGAATCAAGCCAAAATACAAACCCCATACAACGAAATTCCAACTGGCGCCGTGCCACAAACCCGTAAGCATCCACACAACAAGAATATTGAAAATCTGCCTTTTGAGTCCCTTGCGATTACCACCAAGCGGTATGTATACGTATTCTTTGAACCAAGTTCCCAATGATATGTGCCATCTGCGCCAAAACTCTGTGATACTCTTTGATATATACGGATAATTGAAGTTTTCAAGGAAGTTAAAGCCAAACATCTTGCCAAGACCTATCGCCATATCGGAGTATCCCGAAAAGTCAAAGTAAATCTGGAACGTGAATGCAAAAGCACCAATCCAGGCTTTGCCAACCGTTAAGCTCTCAGGCGAGCCTGAAATCTCTGTCCACACGCTGCCAATCTGGTTTGCAATAATAACCTTTTTGCCCAAACCTACAGCGAAGCGCCATATACCTTCCGAAAAAAGAGCAAAACTTTCTTGCCTCTCCGAAAGCTCGTCGGCGATCGTTTTATACTGCACAATAGGACCCGCTATAAGCTGAGGAAACAATGTGACATAGGTAGCAAAATTAAGGATATTGCGCTCTACCGGCACAACCTTCTTGTAAACGTCAATAACATAAGATAATGACTGGAAAGTATAAAAGGAAATACCAATCGGCAACACGATATTAAGCAAACCAATATTCCCACCCACAAGAGTATTTATACTCTCAATCATAAAATTCGCGTATTTGAAAATGCCTAAGAGTCCAAGATTAATGACAAGCGCCGCAACAAGAATGGCTCGCGACGCTTTTTTCTTCTCAGAAAACCTCTCAATCATTAAGCCCGCACAATAGTCCACAACTATAGTTGCTATCATAAGAAGCACAAGCTTAGGCTCACCCCATGCATAGAAAATAAGACTCGCAGCAAAGAGCACTGTATTTCGCAACCTACGGGGAGCAATATAATACAACAGTAAAACTATGGGTAAAAATCCGAACAGAAAAATCGGCTTGCTAAATACCATAAACTAATTAAAATGCTTTATCAATAATTGTCTTAGCGTTCTCGATATCATTTGTCACGCACAAAACAACGTACTTACCCTTTTGAATTAAATATGACTTTTCAAGTTTTTGAACCTCCGCAGGCGCATAATCGGCAAAAGTTGCCTTACGCTCATCAACGTATTTCTTCAAGCTCTCAAAATCCTTCTTGGCATTCGCCTCATCGGTTGCCGCAAAAACCGTGATCTCATCAGAAAGTTTACCGCCCGCTTTATACGAAACACCGTTTGTGCCCTCTGCAAGTGTGTAATATACATCAAAATACGCAGAGTCGATCTGTGTCATTTCAACCTCAAACTTAACATTTTTAACAACATCTGCTGCAAGAGTAGCAGGATCTATTGTTTTTTCTTTGTTGTCACCACTATTGTTATCTTCTCCGCAACCGGCGATAACAAGCATACCTGCAAAAATTACAATCACCATCAAAACCACGAACAAATTTTTCTTATTTTTCATATTTCAGCCCTCCCAATTAACATAAACTCAATCAAATCGTATGGCTTTTTGTATATTCAAGCCATATTTTATAATACTCCGGTGTAGGATGAATGCCGTCCGTAGCCGCATAATCCGGCAAATACCCCTCGCTGTCGATCATTACCTCCTGCACGTTCAGGTAGTGATACTTCCCCTCTTTGCAAATTTTTTGTATCACTTCATTAAACTCAGCTATGCGCGTGTTGTTTTCTACTGATAAGTCGGCATCTCGCGGTGACCTGCCCACAGGAATAACACAATATACGTAAATTATCGCATCAGGTTTAATTTCCCTTATTGACGTCAGCAATCTTTCATAATAAGCCTTAAAGCTAGCCGTTCCCGGCCATCCCAATTCGTTATATCCCATCATAACGTATACTTTTTTGAAATCATTATTTTTTCTCAAAGCATCAAGAAGATACATATCTTCTCCGTTAACTTTAAACTTAACATTTTTGCTGCTGTCGTTATTTATAAGTTTCTCAAGCGTAAGGCCGAGTTTTGCATAAAAAGTACTGTGCCTTGCCGCCCCCGAAAAGATACCGAAATCCTCCATTCTCGAATCGCCTATAAATATGGCATCGTTAAAATA
>JAGAQK010000107.1 GCA_017622825.1 Clostridia bacterium
ACAGGCTGTATGACTTATGACCAGCTTGTAGAAAAAATGCTGACAGAGGCCGCAAATATTACGAAGTTTATACGTGAAAATGACTTCAAATATGGCAATGCGCACGTAAATCCTTGCTACAATTGGCCTACTCTTGACGTTAACAATTCTATAATGCCGGAGGACAAATACGTTGCATGTGACAGGTTGGTAAGCTGGATTCTTTACCGCGCAGGTTTTACGGACCAGCCTTTTATAAACGGATGTGACCTCGAGAAACTTTTTAAAGATCATGATTTTGAAAAGTTGGATAAACTCTATGATTATAAGCCGGGGGATATTATTTTTATAAATCCCGACTCAAGAGGCAATCCTACTCATGTATTTATGTGTGCAAGTGAGGACTTGGGTGGTGAGGTATATTTGCGCTACGATGCCGGTAGCGATGCGAGAATCACAGGGACAACAGGCACAGAGGAGACAGCAGGACAGCAACCGTTTAGAGAGCCTATAGAAAACGTTGTCTTTGCTTACAGACCAAGCGCAAGCAATATGACAACATCTGATTATGCGAATCTCTACAAAACGCCATCAGCCCAAGCTGCTCTTCCCGGCAAGAATGCGGAAAAAATAGCAACAAATAAAGGATATGACACTGATGTAATTGGTTGGGGCGATTTGATTTTTAATGAAAATTATGAACCGGGCGATGACTATGATCAATTTGAATTTCATATTGATTTTACCGTACCGTTCTCGCCAAATGATGACCCATGGAATGCTGCTTTTATAGGAGCGCGGCTACCCGATCCGAAGCAGGAGCCTACTACGGACGGCGGTGTTTGGCTTGCTTTTAAACAAGATAAAACAGCATATTTGTATGCCGGTATAAATTATAAAACAAACAATTGGAACCAAGTGCCGTTGGCAACTTTTGAATTGCCTGAGGCAATGTCAGAAAAGCACAAAATGATCGTTACCGACAATGGCGATATGGTTAAATATTTTATGATAACATCTACAGGTGAGCAGCACCTTATTTGTACAATAAAATTAAATGCTGATCTTAATTGGATGGCAGTATTTGATAATTACAACAAAATGGCTTTTGTGGGAAATGCTGTTGTAGACGAAGACGGATATTTCAGAGTATGGTCTCACAATGCTGAGACAGTGGTTGAAAACGTTATATTAAAAGGTTATGACGATTAAAAACGAGCAATCAAAAAGCCGCCCGACATAGGGCTTCACTCTAAAGGACAGTTTTACCCACCGACAGAAAAAATAGAAACCGCAGATTAATTTTCTGCGGTTTTTGTGCTATAATAGTGGTGTGAGCTTAGACATATGCAAAAAGTAAAATTCAAATGAAAATAAGATTCTAAAGAGGTTACATAAACAATGAAACTTTTATGGCAAAACAAGTTTGACGGTTTTGATTTGGTCAGAACCTCTCCTTTGTATTACATAGGAATGGTTGAACGAGATAAAGATACTCTAAATTGTTGGTTCTTTGACCGCAGTGTGGGTATGAAATTGGTTTCTTTTGATGCTCAAAACGGTCAGATTATTGATTGTAGAAAAGACGGAAAAATCAACAAGAAATCTTCTACAGAAAAACACGATTCACATAATTTAACATTGGATGATTTCGTTTTTGGAGAGTACACTATCTCCCATTACGGTGAGTGGGGATATATGTGTAAGAAAAATGGGCAATTATTATGGAAAAAATCTTTAAAAGGATATCTCTACACTGAAATAGTATTAAATCAAAACAATATTGTTTTCGGTACAGCGGGTCAAGGAGGGCACTTTTACTCTTTGAATATTGATACGGGTGACATAATATTTGATTTTAATACCAAAGGTACATCGAAATATTTCGATGCAAACAACAGCTATTATTTTTGTTCCGTTGATAATAGAAGCACACAAATTTTTAGAATAGACTACAATGGCAAAATCTTAGAAAATATCGAAGTAGACGGCGTATATCACGAAGGTTATTGTATGTTCGATCTTTTCGAGAATTTATTGTGTGTTATGACGTTAAAGAAGAAACGAAAAGGAAATATAGATTTATTCTCACCGATTTTTCATTGTATTCAACTATAACTTGTTATTTTTCCCATTCAACAGCATGTCCGTCAAGCGACCATGTCTGTGCACTGTCAATGTATACTTTTACAAATTTGCCGGTTGCTTCTTGGCAATTTTTTACATCTGCTGTGAAATTAACTATTTTATTTCCCTCTGTACGACCGGTAAAACGATTTATGTTGGTGCGGCTTAAGCCCTCACAAAGCACTTCCACCGTTTTGCCGACCATGGCTTCATTTTTCTTCCTGTCTACGGAATTCTGCAGCTCCACCAATCTGCCGAAGTGCTCTTTTACTTCCTGCTCAGGCACCTGATTAGGGTTCTTGGCCGCAGGCGTTCCTACTCTCGGAGAATAAATGAAGGTGTATGCCATGTCATACTGAACTTTCGTTACCAAATCAAGTGTTTCCTTAAAATCGTCTGCAGTTTCCTCCGGGAAACCTACGATAATATCTGTAGACAGCACAATTTCAGGCATTTTAGCTCGTATACGTTCTACCAAAGCCAAATACGATTCCTTAGTATATCTACGGTTCATTTTATTTAGAATCGCAGTACTTCCGGCCTGAACAGGCAAGTGAAGCTGTTTGCACACAGCCGGATATTTCGCCATAACTTCAATAAGCTCGTCTGATAAATCTTTCGGATGTGATGTCATAAATCTGATTCTCTTAAGCCCTGTCCCCTCGATTCGCTCACATATAGCAGTAAGCAAATCCGCAAAGCTGCGGCAACCGTCGTTTTCCGTCAAATCCTTGCCGTAAGAGTTTACATTTTGTCCCAAAAGTGTAATTTCTCGGACACCGTTTGCCGCCAAAGTTTCTATTTCTTTTAATATATCCGACATCTTTCTGCTGCGCTCTCTGCCTCTGACATAAGGCACTATGCAATACGTGCAGAAATTGTTGCAGCCGTACATAATCGTCACCCATGCCTTGAAAGTGCTGTCACGCTTCACCGGCACGCCCTCCGCAACTTCACCCTCAGTATGAGAAAGTTCGCACACGCGGCAATTATTAAATATGGAATTATGAACAAACTCAGGCAATCTATGCAAATTATGCGTGCCGAAAAGTACGTCCACGTTTTTATATTTCTTGTTAATCTCGTCAATTATATGAGGTTGCTCCGTCATACAGCCGCAAACCACCGTAATCATATCCGGCTTTGCACGTTTCGCACCCTTAAGCGCACCTATGTGTCCAAACACCTTTTCTTCGGCATTTTCTCTTATGCAACACGTGTTGAACACTATCAAATCGCAAATTCTGCCGTTGTACTTACCTTCAATCTCGTCCGGAACGATTCTATATCCCATGCGTTCTACCATTCCGGCAATTTTCTCGGAGTCGTGCTCATTCATCTGGCAGCCGAAAGTTTTTATGCACGCGATAGGCTGCTCTGCTTTGCCCATATTCATATCTCGCACGCTCTGCATATAATAATTCTGTTTTTCTATATCTTCATACGGTATAACTCTCGTTGCCATATTTCTACTCTCCTGTCAAATTCTCTTTTCTGCTTTCTGGTGTAGACGGTACAAGACGTTAAGCGCCTCTATCGGAGTCAGCGACTGCACGTCAATTTCTTTAAGCTCTTTTATAATCTCATCCTGCATTACTGAGTTTGCTGTAAAAGAGAGTAAATCAAGCTGCTCAGCGTTACCCTCTGCGGTGCTCGCTCCACTCTTGCTACCCCTGTTTTTACTCTTGTGTGCGGCATTTTTGCTGTCTTGCTCCTCAAGTTGCTGCAGTATTTCCTTTGCACGAAGCGTTACGACTTTCGGAATGCCCGCCAGTGCCGCTACGGAAATACCATAGCTGCCGTCAGCGCCTCCCCTTTTCATTTTTCTTAAAAATACGATATCGTCGCCTTTTTTCTTAACATCAACGCAGTAGTTCTTAACGCCGGGAACAGTACCCTCAAGCTCCGTCAGCTC
>JAGAQK010000011.1 GCA_017622825.1 Clostridia bacterium
AACGTGATATGACTGATAACTTTGCATCAAAAGAGTATGTAGAAAATGAAATAGCAACATTTGATTTCATAAAAGTTGTGACAAAACTTCCTGAAACAGGACTCGAAAATAGATTTTATTTAGTGCCAAAACAAGGAACAGAAACGCAGAACCTGTTTGATGAATGGGTTTGGGTTAACAGGGGTACTGAAGAAGCTCCTGACTGGGATTGGGAATGGATATCAACCCAAAAACTTGAAGTAGACTTAACGGCTTATGCGACAAAGGATTTTGTTGGTTCTCGGATAGAGAATTTGGTTGGGGAAGAAGAAACCGATGATGAAGAAGACAGAACAATTGAAGGGACAAGAAAGTATGCTGAATCATTAATTGACTACAAAATTCATGACCAGAATTATCTGTCAATGGAGACAGCTCCTTTTGAAATTCCTTTTGGAACACATATATGTGCGGTAAGCAATGTCGAAAAATTTTCTCCTGATGGTTCGTCTGGTGGAATTTTCACAAGTTCAAAAGTCCATTCTTCTTTGATGGCTGAAGAAACATATAAATCGTATGACAGTGGCGCGAAGTACGAGCGATCTGCAGGTAGCGATATGACTTGGAGTGCTTGGAAGAGAACCGCAAGTATTGACGATGTAAACGAGGCGAGCAACCAATCCAAGACCTTACTTGAACTTTGGTATGGCATCGGCTCTGTGTATTTAAGCTTTAACTATGTGAATCCTGCTGAACTATTAGGCTTTGGCGAATGGCAATTGATTGAGAATAGGTTTCTCATCGGGGCAGGCGATGCTTATGAAGCGGGCGATATTGGCGGCGAAGAAACAGTTACTTTAAGTGAAAAGCAAGTTCCGAAAGTCGAAGGCAGAATCACTTTGCATAATGGAATGGTGGCAACAAATGTACATAAGGTAGAAGGATGTTTTTCGCCCGATGTTACAAGGGAAAAATATATTGCTCAAGGGGACGGAACGGCCGGAGCTTCTTCTGTCGGACAAATTAAATTTTCTAACGGCGGCGACAACGAAGCTCATAACAATATGCCACCATACATCGCTGTATATATGTGGAGAAGAATAGCTTAACAAGGAGAAAAAATGACTACATATCAATGGCTGTGCCTATTCGGAATCCCTGCTTTGATAGGGGGTTTCGTGGCATTTGCAGTTAAATGGATTTTAAAACAAGTAAAGGGCATCAAGCTCGGAGTACAAGCTTTGCTCCGAGCGCAGATGATTGCTGATTATAACAAGTGGTCGGAGCGTGAGTATGCTCCAATCTATGCAAGGCAAAATTTTGAAAATTGTTGGCAGCAGTATCACTCTTTGGGAGCGAATGGAGTAATGGATAATATCCATGAGTTATTCTTTCAGTTGCCAACAGAGCCACCTGTCCAAATAGAAAAAAAGGAGACGATCTAAATGAATTTTGAAGAATTTATCAAACCTGAATTATTGATTCTTATTCCTGTGTTGTACCTTATTGGTACAGGAATCAAAAAGAGCAAAAAGATATCGGATAGCCTTATTCCGATTATTCTTGGCGGTGTAGGTGTGCTTTTGTCCGCATTGTGGGTTTTGGCTATATCTGATATCTCAAGCGGAAAAGAAATCGCTGTAGCGATATTCACAGCGGTCACGCAAGGTATATTGATTGCCGGGGCAAGCGTTTATTCAAATCAATTGATTAAACAACTTGATAAAAAAGGAGATTGATTAAAATGAAGAATGTCGAGCTTGTTAAAAAAGCAAAAGATGTTGTTGCTAATTATAAGACAGTCTACGCTAATGGTATGTTCGGTCAGCCAATTACCGAGAGTATTATTGTTCAGAAAACAAGACAGCTCCCCAAATGGTACACGTCTGCGAGACAAAAAAGCCTTCGCGCACTCATCGGTCAGGGTTGCTTTGGCTTCGACTGCATCTGCTTTATCAAAGCTCTTCTTTGGGGGTGGAGCGGCGATTTAAAAAGCACGAACGGCGGTGCGAAGTATTGTTCAAACAATGTTCCCGACACAACAGAATATGGAATGCTTAATCGTTGCAGTAACATATCATCTGATTTTTCAAAAATAGAGGTAGGGGAATATTTGTGGACAGACGGACACTGCGGCATTTACGTAGGGGAAGGAATGGCTGTGGAGTGTACACCTAAATGGGATAATGGGGTTCAGATAACGGCCGTACACAATATTGCAGAAAAGCAAGGATACAACGGCAGGACATGGAAAAAACACGGTAAACTTCCTTATATAGAGTATATTGTTGAAACTGAAGAAGAAACGAAAAAAATGGTTACAATAAATCTTTCTCGGCTTCAAAGAGGCTCGAAAGGAAACGAAGTCAAGACACTCCAAAGACTTTTGAAGTCTTTAGGATATGACATCGGTTGGTTTGGCACAGACGGAGACTTCGGTAGTGCGACAGAGGCTGCTGTGAAAAAATTCCAGCAGGATAGAAAAATTGCGAGTGACGGAATAGTGGGTTGTGATACATGGATGCAACTCTTGCTATTCGGAGATTAATATATTTCATATTTTTTCTTTCTTTCATTTTTTGTTGGTCAAAGGCTCTCTGGGAAAGGAGAGCCTTTGACTTTTTGGAAAGTTCGTGTAAGAATCGTGTAAGAAAAAAGAAAAGTCCCTATATTTAGGGACTTTTTTAATGTTTGGTGGAGGTGAGGGGAATCGAACCCCTGTCCGAAATCATATCTCCGCAAACGTCTACGAGTGTATGTCACCGATTAAAATTCCCGACTGTGAACTCAGATGACCGAAAGTTAACAGCCGGTAGCTTCATAAGTGCCGGAAAGCCGCAAAGCTTAAGCTTTCCCGTACCCTACGCTAACCGCCGCGTAGGCAGGCCCGACTTAATGACGCTGATTGCCGGGGGCACGGGTGACTCCCGGGTCAACGTGGCGCCCTTAGGCAGCCTGCAAAGAATTATTTCTTGCGTTTAATTTTAAATTTCTCGTTTTTTAAGAGGCCAACGAGAATCCTCTACTCGCAGTCCACGTGCCAACAACCCCGTCGAAACCGGTACACCCCCAAGTGTAAAAAGTTGTACGCAAGCTTTTACTCGTGAAAGGCTTCTTTGAGTCGCCTGTCAATTTCTCTCTTTGTCTCTTTCTCAGCTATGGCATCGCGCTTATCGTACAGCTTTTTACCTCTTGCAACACCAAGCTCCACCTTAACGCGTCCATTTGAAAAATACAGCTCAGTAGGCACCAATGTTAACCCTTTTTGCTGTATATATCCAAGTAAACGCATTATTTCGCGCTTGTGCAAAAGCAATTTCCTGTCTCTGATAGCATCGTGATTGAAACGGTTGCCTTGCTCGTATGGGCTTATATGCACACCGCAAAGGAACGCTTCGCCGCCGCGTATCATAGCATAGGAATCTCTAAGATTTACCTTACCGGCACGAAGCGACTTAACCTCTGTGCCCACAAGCTCAATACCGCATTCATAAGTTTCTTCGATGAAAAAATCGTGAAACGCTTTTTTGTTTGAAGCAATTGTTTTTTTGCCTTTCTCCGCAGCCACAATAAGTCACTCCTTTCGCTTCGAGATTCCCAATAAACAAAGGGGTACATATGATACAACTAAGCCTATGTTTTGTCAATAAAAACTTACCATTTACGCTCTACTTCTATGCGCGGCGTGCATGAGGGTTTCGCAGTTGGTAATGGAGTTTTCTGCGGAATTTCCGTTGGTACGGCTACTGTAGGTGTAGAAATATCATAAATAACCGTTACGTTGATAGAACATGGAGCACTTATATATCGGTTGCCGCCATTGCCTGAAAAATCGACTCTTAACACACCGCCTATTGTTAGTGTGTTACGACCGGGAACGAGCATCGAGCTATCCACGGTATATCCGCGGAGAACACTATCGAATATTACGGTAGAGTTTTGACGTATCAAGTTGACTTTTTGGCAAGTTTTGCCATCAATGCATATAGAATACCCTGTCATATTATCTCTCGTATACGAGTAAATTTTGGCGAAATCAGACAGACTGCTCCAGTAATCCTCCATAACGCCGTGCAATGCCACATCGAAAGACAGTTTTTTGTCAGATGCCTTCATATAAAAAGTGTTTTCACCAATTTTATGCTCCAAACCGCCCTCTATTTTCATTTCGGAAAAAGCTTTCGGCATTTTTGTGATAAAATCTATGTTCACGGGTCCCATGAAAGTCGAATATGCATATTTATCTTTATTTTTGCCGGAACGGAAAAACAACCTTATAATGCCGCCGCTTTCTGCCCAACTGTATACAACGCCATAATCCAAAAGAGCTATTGTAGGGGCGTTGTTTTTAAATAACCCTATTTGCGTAAGCTTTTCCTTTAGAGAAACATCTTTGTTATTAATCTTGGTTGTGAAATTCCATACAGGGCTATTGGGATTTTCTATTATATCTCTTATAGGCATATATGATGCATTTGAAAAACTGTTAACCCCGTATGCTTTCTTTAGATTTGCAGGAAGTTCAGTATACTTTACAAGAAATATATCGGAACCGTCAGATTGTATTTCCGTAGGAAAACGCGAATTCGTAATAGGTACACCTCCGATAGAAAAACCGAGAAAGCGATACTCGCCGGCGATTTTTTCGTTACTGCCCGCACGAAAATACCCGTTTGCCGCTGCCTTAAAATCATTAACGGTACCTGAAAATTGCACCGAATCAGGCTCTCCGTATACATACAGCCCCAAGTCCCAGAATAGTTCGGTGTTAAATTGGAATGTGCGCGTCTCTTTGCCGTTCGATATGCTTATATAAGGCGTGTTTCTGTAAAGTACGGACAAATAAGGTACGATATCATCCCATTTTGCTGAAATACCATCCCCGTAGTACGACTTGTCGTCGGCGGCGTACACAGGGTGAAAACTCACTGAACACATGATTATTACTATCAATAATGTAAAAGCAGATAACTTTTTCATAAAAACCCCCTTAATTAACCATAAAATATAAAGAACTTATCGTATTTTCAGCAAAAACACAAGAAATCGTGATTTTGAAATCGTTTGCTCCTTTGCACTCATATATCAAATCTTCATTAGAGTCTCTGCCGGACAGTATCGTTTCAAAATCACTGCTTGCCTTGCTTTTGACAGAAAACGGTAACATGGCTTTTATAACGTCCAATCTCTGCGACAGAAGGGCGCTGTTATACTGACACGGGAAATGACAAATACTGCCACGCGCAATGTTTAATGGCACAGAAAACAAACCACCCGAGGCAGTGCTAATCCACAAAGATAGCTCCGCACCCGTTTCGTCGAAATAAACGAAAGAATTAAGCACCTCGCCTGCGACAGTCAGATACTCGGCCATATTTTTAAACAAAAAATATGATACACTATCAGAAAAACGCAGATAAATATCATTTCCCTCATGATCATGGGTAAGTATTGCGCATAGTGGCGCGCCAATTTGCCTTTTTTTGATTTTTTCGCGCATCTGCGTTGCTTCCTTCTCTGAAACGATCTCATCAGGATGTAAAAATACAGAATAATCCTCCTGGTTTTCCGCCAAATTTGCTAAACCGGCCTCGCAAAAAAACACAACAGCCTCTTTGTTTTCGTCACTTATCATATCAAAATCAGCGATAAGACCACTCCAAGGACTATACTTGTCCCCGTTAGGCTGCCACGTCCACAACGAGAGATTATTGCAATCGTTTCGCTTAAGGGTTTTTGTTGCAATACGTAATTTTGATACACTTTTTAGTTTTGCATTATACACAAGTTCTGCTTGAGATTCTTCGGAAAATTCCCGCTCGCCGCTAATGTTGCATAAGATTTTTGCAGCATCAAGCTGTGTAGTTTCGGGAAAATATATGCTACGTAGTAATTCATCTTGTGTAATCTCTTTGTATAAAAGAGAATAAAAAGCTTGGCGTGTCATGCTTTCTTCTGTAGAAGCTGAAGGAGATGTTTTTGCAGTTTCTTTTGAGCAACCGGCAAATAAAAAAATTGCTGATATACTCAAGGATAAAGAAAACAATGATGCCAAAAGCTGTGACTTGCATTTTCGTAAGTCCATTGAATCACCACCTTGGAGCAGGAGTATAACACGGATAAAATAGTAGTTCAATACGGGGAATTGTGGTAAAAATGGAAAAATTATCCATGTTTTCCATTTATATCATCAGCATAATAAAAGAGTGTGTCAAATGAGTTTTTTTCGGCAGATAGGTTAAATGATTTGTCACCGAGTATGTCAAGAAGACTCATTTTTATACCTGCACGGTCCATTATTGGACTAACGTCGGGGATGTAGTCGTATTTGGATGTTTTATTTTCACTATGATTAGAGTTGCTCGTTTTGACACACCACCGCAAATTTTTTTCTCAATATATTATATATACGCAATTGGTATTTTGACCCATTTTTGGCAATAAAAAAACAGAAAAAAATTTTTTAAAAAAAATAAAAAAATCTCAAAAAAAGGGTTGATAATGGTTTTTCTATTGTGTATAATAACGCTCGCCGCTTGAGAAAATCCCCAAGCGAGAAACGAGAAGCTTCGGCCTCATGTGGCACGATTG
>JAGAQK010000108.1 GCA_017622825.1 Clostridia bacterium
CACATCCATAACGTGTTCAAAGAAATCCTTGCCATTATCCAGCTCATCTGTAATACTCTTGCGGATTTCCATTGCTGTCTTGTTATAAACTACGTCAAGCACTTCGTCAACATTGTGAAATCTGTTATAAAAAACCCTGTTTGTTATTTTGAGTTCCTGTAAAATCCTACGTACAGTTAAACTGCCGGCTCCGCTTAGCGTTACAAGTTTCTCGGCTGTTTCTATAATTTTATCAGACATCTCATCCACAATCAAACGTGTTTCTTTGTCAGTCATGCAATGTTTCCTCTCTGCGTTCTGCGTTCCGCGTTCTCAGCACACTGTGTGCTGAGAGTATTATAGCATAAAACTATGTCTTGTCAACTATTGTTTTTAGGGATATTCGGCAAAAATTTGTGTTTAAAAATGTTTCGTGTTATACTTTAAATATTATTTCATTATCATTTCAATTGGAGTAGAACAATGAGCATACACGAATCAGGTGAGAATTATTTAGAAGCCATATTGACAATACGTAAGCGCACCGGCGGCTGCCGTTCAATTGACGTTGCCAGGGAGCTTGGTTTTTCAAAGCCATCTGTAAGTATAATGATGCGTGAATTGCGCGAAAACGGCTTTATTGAGATTGATTTTGCAAATGATATTTCTCTTACAGAAAAAGGTATGCAAATAGCCATATCAATAGCAGAACGTCATGAGATATTATCAAAAGTGCTTATGATGCTGGGCGTTCCTGAGGAAACGGCTTATAATGATGCTTGCAAGATAGAGCATGATTTGAGTCCCGTATCTTTTGAAAAAATCAAAGAGTATTATTTAATCCACAAATAACGTTTTATACTTTATTATCACAAATTTACTCTTCTCTTTTGGGTATATTACGAGTA
This sequence comes from Clostridia bacterium, assembly GCA_017622825.1. Lineage (GTDB taxonomy): Bacteria > Bacillota > Clostridia > UBA1212 > UBA1255 > Egerieisoma. The sequence goes on from JAGAQK010000108.1 coordinate 888, forward strand.
TAATGTGTGCAGTCTTATAAAGGAGGGCTGACAATATGAGAATTGAAAGAATCGGGAAAAACACCGTAAACGTATATATAACGCAGAATGATTTAGCAATAAGACACTTATCTTTCTCCACGCTAAAGGAGGATTCTGCTGATTACACAAAGCTTGTATGGGATGCAATAGACCATGCAAATATTGAGTTTGGCAGAGAATTCGATGATCGTCAGCTCAAAATAGTGGACAAATTTGATGCGGACGGATGCCTTATACTCACCATTTCACACGATCCTGATGACAAAGGCGACGTCAATGAAGTAGAACATTATTCAATAAATCATTATGATGACGATAATCCCATACTTGAGCATTTTGATAAAATATTAAATGCTGCCGCAGATTCAATGCGCAAAGAGTTAGGTATAAAACCAAACAGCAAAGACGTTAGTCGTGATCCGGATATTGCACCGGGATCACTCAGCAATCTTTTCAACAGAATGCGTTCACAAGGGGCACAAAAAAAACCTGCACCTGAAGAAAATACGCCAACAGAGGATGAGTCTCAGCCTATAAACGAGACTCGCGAGTTGCCGGAGGAAAGAAAAAATCCGCTTCTGCCAGATTGGGATATTATAGTTTTTCCCGTTTTTACAGATATGGTAGAATTTTTAAGGCGCAATCAATCCTTTAAACGCATCGCATCCTCTTTATATGGTTATCGCGGCGCATATTATCTACTGCTTAAACCCAACAGCAAAAACGCGAATGCCGTTGCGCGCTTAGAGGCTCTTGCAGTTGATTACAACGCTACGTATCTTCCATCAGAGTCGTTTTTACCTTTACTTTTAGAAAGAGGCACTATTATTATTGAAAAAGGTGCTATTTCAAGACTTATTAAAGAATTTGAATAATTTATTTCAACCTCATATTTTCTCACAAAAAAAGGGGCTGTTGAATTTTCAACAGCCTCTTAATTATTTATGCTTTATTTTATGATAAGGATTATTCCTGTACTTCATAAAGATCCTTCATCTTAAGCAAACGGTTATAGCGAGCCTTAGCTTCCTCCTCTGCCTGAGCAAAGAGTTTCTCTGCTCTTTCAGGGAATTGCTGTTTGAGACGGCTATAACGTGTCTCGCTCTCAATGAATTCGATATAACTCTCTGTAGGAGCTTTGCAGTCGATTGTAAGAGGATTCTTGCCTTCTGCTTTAAGCTCAGGGTTGAAACGGAATGTCTGCCAGTAACCCGCTGCTACTGCTTTCTTCATTTCTTCCTGACAGTTTGTCATACCACCCTTAACACCGTGCATCTCACAAGGAGCGTAACCGATAATAATTGAAGGTCCGTGATATGCTTCAGCTTCTTTAAGAGCCTTAAGTGTCTGGTTCATATCTGCGCCCATAGCAATCTGTGCAACGTAAACGTATCCGTAAGACATTGCAATTTCAGCAAGATTCTTCTTGCCGATTGCTTTACCTGCTGCAGCAAACTGAGCAACCTGACCGAGACGGCTTGCCTTAGAAGCCTGACCACCTGTATTTGAGTAAACCTCAGTATCAAATACCATTATGTTAACGTCCTCACCTGAAGCGATAACGTGGTCAAGACCGCCGAAACCGATATCGTATGCCCAACCGTCACCTCCGAATATCCATACTGACTTCTTAGAGAGATATTCTTTGCTTGCGAGGATTTCTTTGCGCTCACTGCAATCGCAGTTAATTGACTCAAGCTTCTCAATAAGTTTTGCAGAAGCTTCTGCGTTTGCCTGGCCATCGTCAACAGTATCAAGGTATGCTGTGCAAAGCTCTTTAAGCTCAGCGCACTCTGTTTTGCCTGCGATTCTCTCAACACAAGCTATAAGTCTGTCTCTGATAGCTTTTTGTCCCAAGAACATACCGAGACCATGCTCTGCGTTATCCTCGAACAAGCTGTTGCCCCATGCAGGACCGCGGCCCGAATCACGGTTAACAGTATACGGAGTTGCAGGAGCACTGCCGCCCCAAATTGACGAACATCCTGTAGCGTTTGAGATATACATACGCTCACCGAAGAGCTGTGTGATAAGTCTTGCATATGAAGTCTCCGCACAACCTGCACATGAACCTGAGAATTCAAGAAGCGGCTGGTTGAACTGGCTTCCCTTTACAGTAAAGTCGCTGAATGACGTAGGCTTCTTTGTAACTGTTGCAACAGTATAGTCGAAAGCATCCTGCTGAGCTGCCTGTGATTCTTGAGGAACCATCTTGAGAGCTTTTTCTTTTGCGGGACATACTTTTACGCAAAGTCCGCATCCCATACAGTCGAGAGGGCTGATTGACATTGTAAACGTATATTCTTCACAGCCTTTACCCTTCATCTGTACTTTCTTTGTTGATGCCGGTGCAGCATCTGCCTCTGCTTTACTCATCGCGAAAGGACGGATTGTAGCGTGAGGACATACGTAAGCACACTGGTTACACTGTATACAATTTTCAGGAATCCACTCCGGAACGTCAACGGCTACTCCACGCTTTTCGAATGCTGAAGAACCTTGCGGGAACGTACCGTCTGCCATGTCTGAAAATACAGAAACAGGAAGTGAATCGCCCTGCATCATACCAACGGGTTTGAGTATCTCGTTAACGAATTTAACCATTTCGGGACGGTTTGTCTTAACTTCTGAAGCTTTTGCTTCTGCTTTAGCGTCCTTCCATGAAGCCGGAACGTCAATCTTAACAATAGCATCTACGCCTGCATCAATTGCTTTGTAGTTCATTTCAACTACTGCTTCACCTTTTTTAAGGTATGACTTCTTAGCGGCTGCCTTCATATACTCTACTGCCTGGTCGATAGGCATAATGTTTGCAAGAGCAAAGAATGCTGATTGGAGAATTGTATTTGTTCTCTTACCCATACCGATTTCTCTTGCTTTATCAATAGCATTAACAATATAGAATTTAATATCATTATCTGCGATATACTTTTTAGCTTCTGCAGGAAGATGCTTTTCAACTTCCTCAGGTGTCCACTGACAGTTGAGAAGGAATATACCGCCCGGCTTAACGTCATTAACTATCTTATATCCTTTAACCATGTATGAAGGATTATGACATGCTACGAAGTCAGCTTTTGTGATATAGTATGAAGACTTGATTGCCTTGTCACCGAAACGCAAGTGTGAAATTGTAACACCACCTGTTTTCTTGGAGTCATACTGGAAATAAGCCTGTATAAACTTATCTGTGTGGTCACCGATAATCTTGATAGAGTTTTTGTTGGCACCTACAGTACCGTCTCCGCCAAGACCCCAGAACTTACAGCTTATTGTACCTGCGGGAGCTGTGTCGGGCGCTGTCTTTTCGTCTAATGAGCGTTTTGTAACGTCATCAACGATACCGATTGTAAAGTTGGCCATCGGCTCAGCTGCCTTAAGATTCTCATATACTGCAAAAATGCTTTGAGGAGGTGTATCTTTCGAACCGAGACCGTAACGTCCTCCTACAACTTTAGCATTAACGCCTTTTGTAGCAAGAGCCGTAACAACGTCAAGATACAAGGGCTCACCCAAAGAACCGGGCTCTTTTGTTCTGTCGAGAACTGCAATTTTCTTTGCTGTTGCAGGAATTGCTTCAACAAGTTTATCAGCACAGAAAGGTCTGTAAAGACGAACTTTGACAAGACCGACTTTCTCGCCTTGTGCGAGCATATAGTCTATAACTTCTTCTGCTACGTCACAGATTGAACCCATTGCAATGATGACTCTGTCTGCATCGGGAGCACCATAGTAGTTAAACAACTTATAATCTGTACCGATTTTAGCGTTAACCTTATCCATATATTCTTCAACGATTGCGGGAAGCTCATCATAATATTTGTTACATGCTTCTCTGTGTTGGAAGAATATGTCTCCGTTTTCTGCGCTACCTCTGAGTACAGGATGCTCAGGATTAAGAGCTCTTTTACGGAATGCTGCCAATGCATCCTGGTCGATCATTTCCTTAAGGTCTTCATAATCCCATGCTTCGATTTTTGAAATCTCATGTGAAGTACGGAATCCGTCAAAGAAGTTTACAAAAGGTACGCGTCCTTTAATTGTTGAAAGGTGTACTACTGCGCCCAAATCCATAACTTCCTGAGGATTTGTACAAGCCATCATCGCAAAACCTGTCTGGCGGCATGCATATACGTCAGAGTGGTCTCCAAAGATGTTAAGTGCGTGTGATGCTACACATCTTGCTGATACGTGAATAACGCAAGGAAGGAGCTCACCTGCAATTTTGTACATGTTAGGTATCATAAGGAGTAATCCCTGTGATGCCGTATATGTTGTTGTAAGAGCGCCGGCAGCAAGGCTTCCGTGTACTGTACCTGCAGCACCTGCTTCTGACTGCATTTCCATAACTCTTACATTATCACCGAAAATATTCTTAAGGCCTGTTGCTGACCATGAGTCAGTAAGCTCAGCCATAACACTGGACGGTGTAATAGGATAAATACTTGCTACTTCTGTGAATGCATAACTCACGTGAGCGGCAGCTGTATTACCGTCCATTGAAATCTTTTTTCTTGCCATATTATGCCTCCTTAGCTGCGAGAATCTTCTCTGCAATAGCTTCAGCGTTCAAGCCGTATTTTTCAAGAAGTGCAGCAGGTGTACCTGATTTACCGAATTTCTCCTCTACACCTATCATTTTTACTTTGCAAGGATAATTCTGTGAAAGAGCCTCACATACTGCGCCGCCTAAGCCACCTGTAATATTATGCTCTTCAACAGTTACAATTAATCCAGTTTCTTTTGCTGCTTTTACAAGAATTTCTGTATCAATAGGTTTAATTGTATGCATATCGATAACTCTTGCATTGATTCCTTTTTCTGCAAGGATTTCTGCTGCTTTCAATGATTCTTGTACCATAAGACCTGTTGCTACAATTGTAAGGTCTGTACCTTCTTTAATCTCAACACCCTTGCCTACTTCAAATTTGAACGTATCAGGATCGTGTACAGCTTCTACGCCGAGTCTGCCAAGACGTACATATACAGGGCCGTCATGCTCAATAGCTGCTTTGATTGCAAGCTTTGTCTCTATCTCGTCGCAGGGACTAAGTACTAACATATTGGGAAGTGCTCTCATAACTGCAAGGTCCTCAATACACTGATGTGATGCACCGTCTTCACCAACTGTAAGTCCTGCGTGTGTAGCGCAAACTTTTACGTTGAGCTTTGGATAGCAGATAGCGTTACGAATCTGCTCACATGCACGCTCTGCTGCGAAAATAGCAAATGTGCTGGCAAATACGATTTTTCCTGTTGAAGCAAGACCTGCTGCAACGCTCATCATGTTGCCTTCTGCGATACCCATATTGAAGTGTCTCTCGGGATATACTTTCTTAAATGTATCTGTTTTTGTCGATTTTGAAAGGTCAGCGTCAAGAACAATAATTCTCTCGTCTGCACCAAATTCTGCTAATGCTTTACCGTAAGCTTCTCTTGTTGCTACTTTACCCATTATTTTCAAGCCTCCTCTGCGATTTCTTTGTCGATTTTAGCCATAAGGGCATCAAGCTCTGATATAGCCTGATCTCTCTGCTCCTGATTAGGTGCAGTGCCATGCCATGCGTAGTTATTTTCCATGAACGAAACGCCCTTGCCCTTTACGCAGTGACATACTACCATTGTAGGCTTGCCTTTTACTGTTTTAGCTGTCTCTATCGCATTTTTAATCTGCTCGTGGTCATGTCCGTCTACTGAAATAACGTTCCAACCAAATGCTGCAAACTTATCTGCAATCGGCTCAGGATTCATAACGTCTGTGATGTTACCGTCGATTTGAAGTCCGTTGTAGTCAACAAACGCTGTGAGGTTGTCGAGTTTGTAATGAGCACCTGCCATAGCAGCTTCCCATACCTGACCTTCCTCTATCTCGCCATCGCCGAGAATCGAGTATACTCTGTAATCTTTCTTGTCAATCTTTCCTGCAAGAGCCATACCTACTGCTGTTGAAATTCCCTGTCCCAATGAACCTGTTGACATATCAACGCCGGGAACGTAAGTCATGTTAGGATGTCCCTCGAGGTAACTGTCTACTTTACGGAATGTGTACAAGTCTTCCTCAGGGAAGAAGCCTTTTACAGCAAGTGTTGCGTAAAGTGCAGGAGCACAGTGTCCTTTTGAAAGAACGAATCTGTCTCTGTTAGGATCCTTGGGATTCTTTGTGTCAACATTCATCTCAGCAAAGTACAGTGTTGTAAAAATGTCTGTACAAGAGAGTGATCCGCCCGGATGTCCTGATTTTGCAGAAAATACTTCTTCAATAATGTATTTTCTGATTTGAGTAGCTTTTTTCTGTAAATCAAGCTTTGTGCGCTTGTCCATGATATAATCTCCTCCATATCATAAAATTTAAATATAGCATAAATTTATAATAAACTGCCTAAGCATTTATTAACAAACGTTTTAATTTCTTTGTTCTATCTCTGTAATAGTATCGAGTCTTACCTGGTGTCTGCCACCTTCGAACTCTGCATTTACCCACTCGTCTACTATCATTTTGGCAAGCTCCGTACCAACCACACGAGCGCCAAAACAAAGTATGTTTGAATTATTGTGGATTTTTGAAAGTTTTGCTGAAAAAGGCTCTGAACATACTGCTGCTCTTATACCGTTCACTTTATTTGCTGCTATTGAAATACCAATGCCTGTGCCGCAAATCAAAATACCTCTCTCACATTCGCCGGAAGCAACTGCATTTGCCACTTCTTCCGCTTTTGCCGCATAGTTACTTGCTGTAGTGGACTCTGTGCCGAAATCCTTTACTTCTATGCCTTTTGACTCAAGATGCGCCTTGATAATTTCTTTAAGTGCTACTGCACTATGATCATTGCCGATTGCGTACATTTCTGTCGTCAGCCTCCTGTTTTTGTTTTATTGCGTACGGAAATGCTCACACTATTTCCAATTTATTATTATACACCCTCAATTTATAAAATTCAATTAAAAAAAACTTCGCCTCAACATTTCTTAACTTTGCATTTTTCATGTGCTTTGCATCATATAATAATAAAAAACTCGGAGGCTTTTTATGAATGACGGATATTACTATTTCCACTCTGTCGACAACAAGTCGGATGCAGACCGGTCTTTGGGATATGTTTCTTTGACTTTCCCAAAAGATAAAAACGTTCTTTACTATCAATGTTCTCTTAATAAAGACGTTATTTTTACTCTTGCCAAAAATAGATTTCCTATAGAATTGTACATAAGTCCTGTCACGTACGTTACGAATTCTTCTGTTTTTGCCGGCAAATTCCCCGTTCACTCCAAAGCACGTCTTTTTATTGATAGTGCGATTAATTTCAGATGTGCTGATTTTGCGAACGAAAATCTCTACGCTATCGTAACCGCCGGTGGTCGTACAATTCTTTTTTCGGAAATCCATCGCGCAGCCACAACTCCGGATACTTCCGTTATTTCTCCGGCTCATCCCGACGATTCTTTCGGGTCTTTTTTCGACCCGTTTAACACTACCAATTCTGCCTATAAATGGTATATTCATTTTGCCAAAAGCAGTGGCGAGCCCGGTGAAATTTTCCGTAGGCTTAATATACATCCTGAAATGTTTGCAAAAATTAACATAAATGGAATTAAACTGATGCCTGACACTTTTACCAAAATGACGCATTATGCTCTGCGTGTGGCCGGACACATCCTTCGCGGAGAGTATACGGACCCCTCAAGCGGACGTGAATTCACAGTAATCGGCATACCCGGTTGGAATGTTGTGACAAAGCGTAAATCTGCGCCTTCTATTAGGCTTTTTGCGAGGTGGATTGCGGCTGTTAACAAGCCGAGCGATGTTGTAGCGAGCAGTTATAATGGTTATTGGCTGTACTATTTTGATAAAGAATCCGGTTTTCCGGTAAAGGCTGTTTTAAAGAAAAATTAAGATTTTTAGATTTATCAGATAAATTGGCATATTATACATGCTGATATAGCAGAAATTATATTTGCCGCCAATGCTGCCGTGAGCACACCGGGTAGCTTTCGTATTTTTGCTTTTTCTGTATAAACTGCCATTGTGTAGAAAATCGTCTCGGTGGAACCCATCATGACGCACGCTGTTCTTGCGGTCAACGAATCAGGTCCGCTGCTACTTACGATATCTCTGAGTGTTGCAAGTGATGCGCTTCCCGATACGGGTCTTATCAACATCAGCGGAAGCACTTCGCTGTCCATTCCGATTTTTTCCAAAATTGGCATCGTTTTGCTTATAACAATATCCATTATTCCGGAGTTTCTAAACACTCCCACCGCCACAATCAATCCTATCAGTGATGGAACTAATTTTACAATTGTGGAAACTCCTTCTTGTGCGCCCTTTACAAAGCTGTCAAAACATGGCACATTTTTCGCAAAGCCAACAATTATAACTATTAGTATAAACAGCGGCATTATGTAAATCATTTTGTATGCCTCCTGTCTCTGCAGAAACTGCTGCAAACAGCGTAAATAGCCACCGCGGCAATTAACGATATCACAGATACAATCCACGTGGGCAAAATAATATCTGTGGGGTTTGCTGCTCCAAGCTCTGCTCTTATCGCAATCACTGTTGATGGTATCAGTTGTATGCCTGCTGAATTAATTACAAGAAATAGGCAGACGTCCCTTACGTTTTCTTTCATTTCCGCGACAGCCTCTATGCCTGACGGTGTCGCTCCGTTTCCTAACCCCAAAAAGTTTGCCGTTATATTTGTTACAATTGCATTCTGCGCTTTCGGGTTGTTTTTTGTCGAAGGAAATATTCTCGTTACAACAGGTTTTAACTTTTTTGATAGCCATTCTACAGCACCGGCATCTTCCAATATTTTTATAACGCCACACCACAATGCCACAACTCCAATTAATCCGATTGAAAAAGTAACTGCATTATTTGCTGATTCTATGATAGTGTCCATTATTTCTTCGGTTCTTCCCGAAACAACACTTACAGCAATACCGACAATCATCAGGAACATCCATACATAGTTGAGCATAATAGACGACCTTTTTGTACAAACATTAGTTAATATATATGTTTTTTTGCTTGATTGTATGCACTTTTGTATGCGTGCTTAATTTCCATTTTCTTCCAATTATTTCCGGGAAATATTTCCCAAAAATTTGACTTTGTTCAACTTATTTGGTAATATTGCGGCACATTCAGCGGAATGATACTGAATTAAGGAGGTTAGCAGAATGAAAACAACAGGAATAGTTAGAAAAATAGACAAATTGGGTCGCGTCGTGATTCCTATAGAGCTCAGACGGGCCTTGAAAGTTTCAAGCAAAGATGCTTTGGAAATATTTTACGAGGATAATATGCTCTTGCTCAGAAAATATGAACCCTCGTGTATTTTTTGCGGTAATGCGACAAATGTTACCACGTACAAAGGAGTAAATATTTGCCCCGAGTGCATCACCAGAATGCAAAAACACCTAAACAAAAACGTTGTTTAAATATTATCATCCCCAAACCATTATCTAATGTTGCCCTTCGCTCAAGGCAACAAAAAATCCGAGATTTGATTTTACTCAAATCTCGGATTTTTCTAAGCTGTGTTTACAGCCTTATTTTTTTATTGGTTCCTCAATTGAGGATATATAAGATTATTCAATAATCTTAGCAACAGCGCCTGCACCAACTGTTCTACCACCCTCACGGATAGCAAAACGGAGACCTTCTTCCATAGCGATAGGAGTGATAAGTTTTACTTCCATCTCAATGTTATCTCCAGGCATTACCATTTCAGTACCCTCAGGGAGTTGGATAACACCTGTAACGTCAGTTGTTCTGAATTTGAACTGAGGTCTGTAGTTGCTTATGAACGTTGAGTGACGTCCACCCTCATCCTTAGTCAATACGTAAACTTGACCTTTGAAGTGTGTGTGAGGCTGAATTGTACCGGGTTTAACGAGAACCTGTCCTCTTTCGATTTCTGTTCTCTGGATACCTCTAAGAAGAACACCGATGTTGTCACCTGCTTCAGCCTGATCGAGCTGCTTACGGAACATCTCAACACCTGTTACAACTGTGTTCAATTTCTCGTCGCTAAGACCAACGATTTCAGCAGGATCACCAACTTTGATTACACCTCTCTCAAGACGACCTGTAGCAACAGTACCACGTCCTGTGATTGTAAATACATCCTCTACAGGCATAAGGAACGGCTTATCTGTCGGTCTCTCAGGTGTAGGAATGTAGCTGTCAACAGCATCCATAAGTTCTTTGATGCAAGCATACTCAGGAGCGCTTGAATCTGTGCTAGCACACTGAAGTGCTGTAAGAGCAGAACCTCTAATGATCGGAATCTCATCTCCGGGGAACTCATATGAGCTAAGGAGCTCTCTGATTTCCATTTCAGCAAGGTCAAGAAGCTCTTCGTCGCCTTCATCGATCATATCACATTTGTTCATGAATACAACGATGTAAGGAACGCCAACCTGACGAGCGAGAAGGATGTGCTCTCTTGTCTGTGCCTGCGGGCCATCAGGACCGGAAACGAGAAGGATAGCACCGTCCATCTGAGCTGCACCTGTGATCATGTTCTTAACGTAGTCAGCATGTCCGGGGCAGTCAACGTGAGCATAGTGTCTTGAAGCTGTCTCGTACTCAACGTGTGCTGTGTTGATTGTGATTCCTCTTTCTCTCTCCTCGGGAGCGCCGTCGATTTCGTCATATGCTTTTGCCTCAGCAGCACCATCTAAAGAAAGTGTCTTTGTGATAGCGGCAGTCAATGTTGTCTTACCGTGGTCAACGTGACCGATTGTACCAATATTTACGTGGGGTTTAGTTCTCACGAACTTAGCTTTTGCCATTTTAAAATCCTCCTTTAATAATTAAAAATTCAAAATAATTGAAAATGTGTACTTTTTGTATATTACACTTTTTCATATTTTTTTGCAAGTATATTTTTTCGCTTGTCATACAAGCATTATTCAGCTGTATTTCTTTGTTTAAGAACAGCTTCCTGCACGCTCTTAGGAACTTCTTCGTAGTGGCTGGGCTCCATTATGAACGAGCCTCTACCCTGTGTGCTGGAACGAAGTGTTGTTGTATAACCAAACATTTCAGCCAACGGGCACTGCGCAGAAATAACCTTGCTGCCTGCAACGTCTTCCATACCCTCAATCTTACCGCGCTTAGCACTTACAGATCCGATAATGTCTCCCAAATATTCCTCAGGAACATTTACGCTAACCTTCATAATAGGTTCGAGGAGTACAGGGTCTGCTTTTCTGCAAGCTTCTTTGATTGCCATTGAGCCTGCAATCTTAAATGCCATTTCTGAGGAGTCAACCTCATGGTAAGAACCATCAACGAGAGTAACTTTAACGTCAACCATAGGATATCCGGCAATTATACCGCTCTGGAGAGCTTCCTGAATTCCCTGGTCAACAGCTCCGATGTATTCTTTAGGAATAACACCGCCGACGATCTTGTTAACGAACTCATAGCCTTTACCTCTTTCAAGGGGTTCAACTTCGATAACACAATGACCGTACTGACCACGACCACCTGACTGACGAACAAATTTACCTTCCTGACGAACAGGTTTACGAATACCTTCTTTGTAAGCAACCTGGGGATTACCAACATTAGCTTCTACTTTAAATTCACGAAGCAATCTGTCAACAATGATTTCAAGGTGAAGCTCACCCATACCGGAAATAATCGTTTGTCCTGTCTCGTGATCTGTACGAACTCTAAATGTCGGGTCTTCCTCTGACAGTTTCTGGAGAGCTATGCTCATCTTTTCCTGTCCTGCCTTTGTCTTAGGCTCAACAGCAACTGAAATAACCGGATCAGGGAATTCCATTGTCTCAAGGACAATCGGACTTGACTCATCGCAAAGTGTGTCACCTGTTGTTGTATCTTTTAAACCAACTGCAGCTGCAATATCACCTGCGTATACGCGGTCTATTTCTTCTCTGTGGTTAGCATGCATCTGAACTATACGTCCGATACGCTCTTTTTTACCCTTTGTTGCATTATAAACGTAAGAACCTGCTTCCAAAGAACCTGAATAAACACGGAAGAAGCAAAGCTTACCTACAAACGGGTCTGTTACAATCTTGAAAGCCAATGCAGAGAAAGGTTCTTCATCACTTGAGTGACGAACAGCTTCTTCTCCTGTGTCAGCAAGTACACCTTTAATAGAAGGGATATCAGTAGGAGCCGGCATATAATCAACAACTGCATCAAGAAGTTGCTGAACACCTTTATTTCTGTATGAAGATCCACAAAGAATCGGGATCATCTTAACAGCAATAGTGGCTTTACGGATAGCTCTTTTAATTTCTTCAACCGTTACTTCTTCACCTTCGAGGTATTTCATCATTACTTCTTCATCTTGATCAGCAACAGCCTCTAAGAGTTCCATACGATATTGCTCAGCAAGTTCCTTCATATCGTCCGGAATCTCTTCTATTTCCATTATTTTACCAAGATCATCCTTGTATACGATGGCATGCATCTCAATAAGGTCAACGATACCTATGAATGAATCCTCTTTTCCTATGGGCAATTGAAGAGGCACTGCGTTAGCACCCAGTCTATTGCGGATCATGTCTACACAACGGTAGAAATCCGCACCCATAATATCCATTTTGTTTACGTAACCCATACGTGGAACACCGTACTTGTCAGCCTGTCTCCAAACAGTTTCTGACTGAGGCTCAACACCGCCTTTTGCACAGAATAACGTTACACTGCCATCGAGTACACGCAATGAACGCTCAACTTCTACTGTAAAGTCAACGTGTCCCGGTGTGTCGATGATGTTTATTCTTGTGTTTTTCCACTGTGCTGTTGTAGCAGCAGAAGTAATTGTAATACCTCTTTCCTGCTCCTGTGCCATGTAGTCCATGGTAGCAGCACCGTCATGTGTTTCACCGATTTTGTGTGTACGTCCGGTATAGAACAAAATTCTCTCTGTTGTTGTTGTTTTACCGGCGTCGATATGGGCCATAATTCCTATATTTCTGGTATTTTCCAAACTAAATTGTCTAGGCATTATTTTCTCCATTTCTTAGTTTAAAAACTAACATCACACTACTGCACGTAATTCGCTTAACGAAATTACCAACGGTAATGAGCAAACGCACGGTTTGCTTCTGCCATTTTGTGCATATCTTCTTTTCTTCTTACTGCTCCGCCTGCATTGTTGAGCGCATCTAAGAGCTCGCCTGCAAGACGCTCTGCCATTGTTCTCTCGCTTCTTTTACGAGCAAAAGTAACAATCCATCTGAGACCAAGAGCCTGACGTCTTTCGGGTCTAACCTCGATCGGCACCTGATATGTGGCACCGCCTACACGTCTTGCTTTAACCTCTAACTGGGGCATGATATTATTAAGAGCTTCTCTGAATACTTCCAAAGGTTCTTTGCCTGTCTTTTCACGGATTATATCGAAAGCATCGTAGCAAATTCTCTGTGCTACACCTTTCTTACCGTCTAACATAATGTTATTTATGAGCTTTGTAACAACCTGATCGTTGTAGATCGGATCGGGCAGAACCTCTCTCTTCGCAATATATCCTTTTCTAGGCATTTAACTTCCCTCCTTTTAATGATAAGTGATCATCTGGTACTCTGCATTTTTTCAGCAGTACATGCCGGCTTCGTTTCATATGGATATATCACGCTAAAAATGAAATCTATATGAATCACCGGCGATCCGGTTAATAATTATTTTTTAGCTGCTTTCGGTACCTTAGCACCGTACTTAGATCTGCTCTGCATGCGATTGTTAACACCTGCAGTATCGAGTGTACCTCTGATAATGTGGTATCTTACACCAGGGAGATCTTTAACTCTACCGCCTCTTATAAGAACAACGCTATGCTCCTGAAGGTTATGTCCGATACCGGGAATATATGCAGTAACTTCCATACCGTTTGTGAGACGTACTCTGGCGATTTTACGCAAAGCAGAGTTAGGTTTTTTAGGTGTAGTCGTTCTTACAACTGAGCAAACACCTCTCTTTTGCGGACTGCTGATATCAGTGCTTCTCTTTGTCAAGCTGTTAAAGCCTTTCTGGAGTGCAGGAGAAGTAGATTTTTTCTCAAGTGTCTGTCTACCCTTACGAACCAATTGGTTAAATGTTGGCATTCAATTTCACCTCCGTACTTTTATACTTGCTTTTGCCATGCTCAAACGGGCATAACTATCCCGTAAGTGCACAAGCTTTGTAATTTTACACGAGGAATCTTTCATTGTCAATATAATTTTTTCTTTTATTTGTTGAACGGAAAAGCCGGAGCAGCGAACACTCACAGCTCCGGCTTAACTACCCTATGGGCTATCTTTTTTTACTGTACTCTGTACGCGAAACGGAAACCCTGCGAACCTACCAAAGGCTCCCATGAAGGTTGCACGCTTCTTATTCTCGCGTCAGATCCCGCATCATACCTATGCGTATATCCACCACCCTCAAGATATCCGCTTGCAGTAATGAATACGTGTGCAGGATAACTCTTCATTGATGCGCTCAACGCAGGATGATTGTCTGAAGAACCGACAAAAATTATATCTCCGGCCTGTACATCGTTTATATTTGTTATTTTTACAAAACCATGTCTCTTCAAGAACAGCTCAAGCGAACCTTCTCCGGCGTCAAGATAAAGACCATACAAACTCAATCCCTTTGTTGACGGCTGATATGCTGTATATCCGGCTTCACCTAAAACCCAACCTACAAATCTGTCACAAGAAACTTGCTTATATGATTTATCATAAAAAGGATTTACAGGAGAATCCCAATACATCCAGCCATTAGTTCTCATATAATCAGCAACTTCTTTTGCATGAGTAAGAATATTTGCTACTTTGTAACCATTTTTTGCATATACGAAATTACCACTGTTATCATAAACCGCATATCCCAAATGCGCCAATGAATTAGCTTTGTTTACTGCATCGCTGTAATTCAGGAACGTTCATTCATTCAAACTTCCCGTTGTATTTCTTAACATCCATGTTACACCTACTACAGTCCTGTTTTCCACTGAGAATTTCTGACTCGAAGTGTTATTAAAATGATACAATTGAATTCTGGTACCATTTGCAAAATTACCGCCGCTTACATCCATAACACGCGTTTCAGAATGTGCCGGTGCAAAAACATACTGTCCATCCGCAAGATACAATTTCCATTTTTGTGCATTCGTACCATTGCTTGTATACGTCTGTATTGTTGTATAGTCTTTGTCATCTGCATTATATACGTCAAGAGCCTTGTTATTCGATACATTAATAATCCTGTAGCATCCGTCTTCCAAACGTATAAATTTCCAAAGCTGTGATGCTGCAGTGCTTGGTGTTCCTAAAACAACATTGCTGCCTGAAAGGGAAAGATTGTATCCTCCTGCCTGAATATTCGCATAGAAATTTGTACCTATATCAACAGGCTCCTTCGTTCCAAACGTAGTTCCCTGCGCCTCAACGTACTTCTTCGCAGCATCTCCGTATTTGATTATGGTTTCTGTAAGAGTCTTAAGACTACCCTCCGCACTGCTTTGCGCTTTCTGTATATACGATTCTATACTGTACACACACTTGCCACTTATAGCTTGCCCTTCACTGTTATATACTACAAAATGCAATTTCTCGCTCATCTGCGTCGAATTCAATTTATCAAAATAAAATCCGATTACTTCTTCTCCGCTACTTGTCTGCGATGC
>JAGAQK010000109.1 GCA_017622825.1 Clostridia bacterium
TATGCAAAATGGAGCTTCTGCTTAAATTTCAAACAAATAGTGAAAAAGAAACGTGCAGTCTGGGTGAGAAAATCGGAACGTTGCTTAAACCGGGAGATATAGTCACGCTGACGGGAGACTTGGGCGCAGGGAAGACGCATTTCACGGCAGGGGCGGCGAAGTCACTTGGAGTTAAAGACTACATAACGAGCCCAACATTCACAATAGTAAATGAATACACAGACGGTAGCGTTCCTGTGTATCATTTTGATTTGTACAGACTATCGACATATGACGACCTGTTAGATATTGGCTTTGAGGAGTACGCAGACAAGCCTGCGGTAATGTTTGTAGAATGGCCGGACTGCGTACCGGAGTTGGAGAAAATATATAAAAACAGGATAACACAAGTGAAAATAATGAGGCGTGACGAGATATCACCGCAAAGGCGAGACATAGAAATCAGGAGATTTGATAAATGAAGATTTTAGCTATAGACACATCATGCAAAACAGCAATGGCAGTACTGTCAGAAAACGGAAACGTGATTTCAGCAATACAGCTACACGATAATAAGACGCATTCAGTAAAGCTGTTGCCGGCAGTTGAATACATTTTAGATGCAGCCGGCGTTGAGCCGGCGCAAGTTGAAGCTGTTGCCGTGACAAACGGCCCCGGTTCTTATACAGGATTGAGGATAGGCGTTACGACGGCAAAGACTTTTGCATATACGCTCAAGATACCGCTGGTTGGCATAAATACGTTGGAAGTTTTGGCAGCACCTTGGAATTTCGACGATTGTGGAGCCAAAGAAGCAGAAGATGAAGATACAGTTGTGTGTCCTATGATAGATGCACGTAATGCCAGAGTTTATACGTCAATTTACAAGACAGGAAAAATTATACTGGAAACACAAGCTATGGAGTGCACAGAGCTTTGTGACAAGCTCCTGCAGCTTGACTGCAAGAAAATAGTGTTTACGGGTGACGGTATTTTGGCAAACCGTGAGCTTCTTTTGGAGCGCCTTGGAGATAAATGCGTTTTCGTACATACGGAAATGGCTTGCGGCAACCCAACCGCGCTTGCGTACGTGGCTGCAAAAGAGATTTCCGTAGCGGCAGAAAGCGGAAAGCTTGCTGAATGTACAGCAGAAGGTTTAAAGGTGAATTACTATAAAAATTATACGGATTCAATATGATTGTGATAAATATGATGAGTATTTGAAGCAGATTGAAGCACTTGAAAGCTGTATTTTCCCTGATGCCTGGGATATAGAAATACTGGGGAAAATGTGCGGCGCCTCTGCGGAGCGCCTCTATGCTGCAATCGATGACAGCAGCAGGGTAATCGGATACTGCTGCTGTCAGACAGTCCTTGACGAATGCGAGATACTGCGGGTCGCTGTCGCGCACGAGTACAGGCGGCAGAACGTGGGGCGCCGCCTGCTTGACTTCGTCACTGCGCTTTTAAAGCGCGAAGGCTTCTGCTTTTATTTTCTTGAGGTCAGGAGCGATAACGTGCCGGCCATCGGCCTTTATGAAGGCCTTGGATTCGAACTTATATCGCAACGCAGCGATTATTACTCCAAAGGCTGCCACGCATTGATATACAGGAGGGTAATTTAATGAAATTTAAGTTTTACCGGGGGGTCTTATTTATTTTGTGTGCATTAATGTTTGTTCTGCCGTCTTGCGGCTCTGATTCTTCTGAAACAGGTTCCAAAGCATCCTCATCTGCGATTTTTTTCGTAACGCCTTCCGCAGCGAAGCCTTCTGCAACTCCCACAACTGCACCGACACCAACGGCAACAGTGAGCATTCCGTCGTCAGACGATGCTTTCGTGAAAATAGTCGACTTCGTGCCGTCAGCCGTAATCGAGCTCAAATATTCCACAACGCAAAATTTCACAGGGCAGGTAATTTACGACTTCACCGACGCGTACGCCAGGTACGGAACGGTCAAGAAGCTCGCCGCTGCTGCTGATGCGCTTGCTTTGAAGGGGTACAGGATAAAAATATGGGACGCTTTTCGACCTGTTTCGGCACAATTCAAACTGTGGGACGTTTATCCGGATCCTACCTACGTTGCCAATCCTAACGTTGGTTACTCTAACCACACGCGTGGGTGTGCAATTGACTTGACTTTGATTGACTCAAGTGGTAACGAAATCGTTATGCCTACAGCATTTGATGATTTTTCCGGTGCGGCAGACAGGGATTACAGCGACGTTTCTGCAGAAGCTGCGAACAATGCCCGTATGCTGGAAGAAATAATGGAATCCTGCGGTTTTTTAGGATACTATGGCGAATGGTGGCACTTTAATGATACTGTAAAATACTCCCCGGAGACTTCTTTTGAACCGTCTAAGCTTTATTGACAGCGGTTACCGGGAATAGTAAAATATTTATTATATAGAATATAAAGTATAAAAAGGTGGCTCGGTTTAGGTGACGGGATTTAAAAAGATGATGGTTATAGTAGTGGCTGCAGTAATGGTTTTCGTATGTATTATAGCGGGAGCCGGGTGTAGCAGCGGTGACGGAAACGAAGCGCTTCCGACAGAAGATGCAGGCGACGGAGATGGCACGTATCAGCCGGAAATATCAGCACCACCCATAGTTTATCCGTATACATTTGAAGACCAGACAGGGTACAGCGTGACACTTCCGCACGAGCCGATGACTGTGGTAACGGTGGGACCGGATATTACGGAGATTATGTTTGCAATAGGCAGAGGCATACAGATTATAGGAAGGTCAGAGGAAGACAGTTTCCCGGCAGATGTGGAAGAAATACCGTCAATAGGCAGTATAAATAGCCCTGACGCAGAAGCAATCGCCGAGCTTGAGCCGGATATAATACTCTTAACGGACAAAGTGCCGGCAGAAAAAATCGCAGAAATAAGAGAAAAAAATATACCTACGGTTGTGATAAACACACCGCAAACGTTTGAAGGCATTTATGACAGCATAAAATACATAGGAAGAGTGCTCAATGGCGAAAAAGCAGCATACAGCTATGTGGTTGATATGCAAGGTGATATATCGACAATGCTGATAAATAACGCAGGTAACGAGAAGCACAAAGTTTGCATAGTGACAGAGTATTCAGAAGAAACTGACACGGTTATCACGTCAAAAGCAAATGTTTCAAAATATGGCTACTACGAAGACGTGATAAAAACAGTCGGAGGAAAAAGCTGCGATATAAACGAAGATCCATACTATATAGTGTGCATAGGTGAGAAACTAAAAACGCAAGTAGAAAAGAGCACTGCAATGCAAGATTTGGCGGCAGTAAAAATGGGCAGAGTTTATTATGTGTACGAGGAGAGTTTTGAGATAAGAAGCCAACGCAGTGTAAACGCATTATATGCCATTGCAGAAATTATGGGTTATACGCTCTTGTGACGGTCGGTAAGAAAGTAAAATCAAATTGACAAAACAGGTCAGATAGATGTATTATGAGACGATAAAAAAATTTAAGTGAGGATAAGAAAGATTATGAAAAAAGCAGATACTATGGCAAAGGTTTACGATCCTGCCGGAGTAGAAAAAAGGATATATCAAAATTGGGAAGAAAAAGGATATTTTAAAGGTCATGCAGACCCGGATAAAAAGCCGTTTACAATAGTAATACCTCCGCCGAATATCACAGGACAGCTCCACATGGGACATGCCCTTGACAATACGCTTCAGGATATTTTGATCAGATTTAAGAGAATGCAGGGATTCGCAGCATTGTGGGTTCCCGGCACTGACCATGCAAGTATAGCAACAGAAGCAAAAATCGTAGATGCCATGGCAAAAGAAGGCTTAACAAAAGACGATATAGGCAGAGAAGAATTCCTCAAAAGAGCATGGGACTGGAAAGAACTCTATGGCAACAGGATTATTAATCAGCTCAAGTGCCTCGGCAGCTCATGCGACTGGTCAAGACTCAGATTCACGATGGACGAGGGTTTGTCTAAGGCGGTTTTGGAAGTATTCGAGCGCCTGTACAACAAAGGACTCATATACAGAGGAGAGAGAATAACAAACTGGTGCCCTCATTGTAACACTTCAATATCGGACATCGAAGTTGAGTATAAAGAAATGGAAGGCAGCTTCTGGTACATCAACTATCCGTTGGCAGACGGCAGCGGTAGCCTTATGATAGCTACTACACGTCCGGAAACAATGCTCGGAGATACGGCGGTTGCGGTAAATCCACAGGATGAAAAATATAAAGACCTTATAGGCAAAAAACTCATATTGCCATTGGTAAATAAAGAAATACCGATTATAGCAGATGACTACGTAGAACTTGGCTTCGGTACAGGCGCAGTAAAAATTACACCTGCACACGACCCCAATGACTTCGAAGTAGGAAAGAGACACAACCTCGAAGTCATCAAAGTACTTGACGACAGAGGTTTCGTGAACGAAAATGGCGGCAAATACAAAGGTATGGACCGCTACGAAGCAAGAAAACAGATAGTAAAAGATCTGGAAGAATTAGGTCTGCTTGTAAAAATCGAACCACATAAACACAACGTAGGAACGTGTCAGCGCTGCGGCACTGTAGTAGAACCGATGGTATCAAAGCAATGGTACGTTAAAATGAAGCCATTAGCAGAGCCTGCAATAGAAGCAGTAAGAAAAGGCGACGTTAAGTTTGTACCTGACAGATTCTCAAAAATCTACTATAACTGGATGGAAAATATACAGGATTGGTGTATATCAAGACAGCTTTGGTGGGGACACAGGATACCTGCATATTATTGTGACAAATGCGGTGAAACAGTAGTATCAAAAACAACACCGGACGTATGTCCTAAGTGCGGAGCAAAGAGCTTCACACAAGACCCGGATACATTGGATACATGGTTCAGCTCAGCACTTTGGCCATTCTCAACGTTAGGTTGGCCGGATAACACAGAAGACCTTAATTACTTCTATCCCACAGACGTACTCGTTACGGGATATGACATTATATTCTTCTGGGTAGCAAGAATGATATTCTCAGCATGCGAGCAGATGGGCGAAGCACCGTTTAAACACGTGCTTATTCACGGACTTGTAAGAGACTCACAAGGTCGCAAGATGTCAAAGTCATTGGGTAACGGTATTGATCCGCTCGAAGTAATAGACGAGTATGGCACAGACGCGTTGAGATTTGCACTTACATCCGGAAATGCACCCGGTAACGACCAGAGATATTTGCCCGAAAAGGTAGAAGCAGCAAGAAACTTCGCTAACAAAATATGGAACGCCACACGTTTCGTATTATTAAACTTTGATGAAGAGCCTGACTTTGCAAAAGTAGATAAGAATAAATTTACAGCGGCAGACAAATGGATACTCTCATCATGTAATAAACTCATTAAAGAAGTAACGGAGAACTTAGAGAAATTTGAGCTCGGCGTAGCACTTTCAAA
>JAGAQK010000110.1 GCA_017622825.1 Clostridia bacterium
TTAAAAGACTTTTTGCCTGAGAAAATGATTGACTGTCATATTCACGTTTGGCCTAAAGATTGCATTAAAAAAAGAGGTGCAAAAGCTTGTGTGTCATGGACAAGTATGGTTGCCGAATATAATACGATAGAAGACCTTGTTCAGACATATATTGATATGTTCCCGGATAAAAAGGTTAAAGCTGTATTGATGGGTGAACCGCAATGCAACTTAGAAAAAAACAATGCATACGTTCGTGAGGCCGCTGCAAAATATAAGCTTCCCGCATTATATTGCACACATCATTCTATGACACCTGAGTTTCTTGAAGAAGAAGTTGAAAAGGGTGGTTTTTGCGGATTAAAACCATATCAAAACAATTCTCCGGATTATATTCCATCAAACGAGATTCGTATTTTTGACTTTTTGACACCTGAGCATCTTGAGCTTGCAAATCGTAAGGGTTGGATAGTTATGCTTCACATTTCAAGACCCGATAGACTTCGTGATCCGTTAAATCTTGCTCAGCTTTTGCAGATTGAAGAAAAGTATCCCAACGTTAAGCTTATTGTTGCACACATAGGCAGGGCATACACACCGGAGGATTTGGGTAATGCTTTTGAGGTTCTTAAAGATACAAAAAATATGATGTTTGATTTTACTGCAAATACGTATGATTATGCAATGCTAAAGTGTCTTGAGACAGTTGGACCTAAGAGATTTATGTTTGGTTCTGATTTGCCTATTTTGAAAATGAGAATGTTCCGTACATTTGAAAACGGTATATATTACAATAACGTTCCAAGAGGTCTTTACGGTGATGTTTCAGGTGATATTCACATGAGAGAGACTGACAGGAAAGACATTACTTGCTTTATGTATGAGGAGCTTCTTGCGTTTAAGCGAGCTGCAACAGAGCTGAAGCTTTCAAAGAATGATGTTGAAGATATTATGTGTAATAATGCTGCCAGACTTTTTAATATTACATTTTAATAAAACGGATAAACGGAGGTTTTTTTATGAAAAAAATTAAAATTGGTTTTCTACCTTTATATATCAAACTCTATGATGATAGCTGCGGCGAGCTTCGTCCTAAATTGGAAGCATTTTATGACGAAATGGCCGGCATTCTTGAAAACGAAGGTCTTGAAGTTATTCGTACACCTTTCTGTCGTATTGAATCAGAATTCAAGAGCGCTGTTGAAAATTACGAGAAGCAAAATGCTGACTGTATCGTAACACTTCATATGGCATATTCGCCGTCACTTGAATCTGCAGAAGCTGTAATTAATTCAAAGCTTCCTGTAGTTGTAATGGATACAACAATGACGTATGAATTTGCACCTACAACAGACAGTGACGAGATTGATTACAATCACGGTATTCACGGTGTAATGGATTTTTGTAATCTTCTTGTTAGAGGTGGTAAGAAATATGCCATCACATGCGGTCACTATAAAGAGTCTGATGTAGTAAAAGAAACCGTTAATTATGTTAAAGCATCAGTTGCTGCAACATCTGTTAAAGGTACAAAAGTTGGCGTCTTTGGCGGTAGCTTCAGCGGTATGGGCGATTTTATTGTAACTCCCGAAGAAATGAAAGAAAACTTCGATGTTGAGTTTATCGTTTCCGTAAATGATGAAGCAAGACAAATCACACAGTCAATCACTGACGAGGAAATTGATGCAGAAATTGCTGCAGATAAAGAAATGTTTGATTTCCCGATAGAAATAGATGAAGAAGTATACAGACTTAATACAAGAGCTTGTCTTTCTATTCGTAAATGGATTGAAAAGGAAAAACTCGATGCATTTTCTGTTAACTTCCTTAAAGCTTGTCCTGCATACGGTATTGATTCAATGCCTTTTATTGAGGCTTGTAAGGCTATGTCAAGAGGTATCGGTTACGCCGGCGAAGGCGATGCTCTTGATGCAGTATTCTGCGGTGCGCTTATAAGAGCTTTCGGTGATGCTTCATTTGTTGAGATTTTCTGTCCCGACTGGAAGAATGATATTATTTTCCTCAGCCATATGGGCGAAATGAACTACCGTGTTGCAGATTATAAACCTGAAGTTCGCTTGAGAGGTTCGAATTATGTTGATTCTGTTCTTCCTATGTCAAGTTATTCAAGATATAAAGCAGGAAATGCAACGTATCTTAATATTTTCCGTGATGCTGAAGGTTTCTGCCTTGTTGCATCAGAAGTTGAGATGCTTAAATTGGATGACTATGAGCAATACAAGAGAACAGTCAGAGGTTGGATGAAGCCTTCTATTCCTGTTAAGGATTTCCTCAAGAAGTTAAGCGAATACGGTGCAACTCATCACAGTATGCTTGTTTATGATGTAACGGCTGAGCAGATGATGCACTTTGGTAAACTTCTTAACATGAAGGTTTATAAAATCTAATTATATTTGTAAAATTTTTTGGAGGGTAATAATGTATTTTATCGGCACAGATGTTGGTACAACAGGTACAAAAACAATTATTATTGATGAAAACGGCAATATTCTTGGTAAAGGATATCAAGAATATGAACTTATTGCAGGCAAAGGCGGTTTTGTTGAACAAAACGCCAATGACTGGTGGGAAGCAGTAAAGTTTTCCGTAAATGAGGCAGTAAAAAACATCAATGACAAAGAAAATATTGTTGCTATGTCTCTTTCAACACAGGGAGGCACAACACTACCTGTTGACAAAGATTTCAATCCGTTATCTCTTGCTTACACATGGATGGATGAAAGAGCTTTTGCTGAGAGTGACGATATACTTAATAAATACGGCGAGAAGATTTATCACACTTCTGGTTGGAGATGCGATCCTTGCTTTGACCCTCCAAAAATGCGATGGATGGCAAAAAATGACCCTGAGACGTTTAAAAATGCGTACAGTTTTGTTTCTACTGTTGAGTTTGTTAATTACAAGCTCACCGGTAGAAATGTTACTGACCCATCTAATGCTGCTATGAGACAGCTTATAAACGTTGAAACGTGCACCTGGGACGATATGCTTCTTGAAGCAGCCGGCATTACGAAGGAAAGACTTCCCGAATGTATACCGACAGGTGAGTACGTTGGTAATATTTCAGAAGAAGCTTCAAAAGAGTTAAATATTCCAACGACAGTGAAAGTTTATAACGGCGCACACGACCAGTATTGCGCTTCGTTGGGCTGCGGAGCCGTTAATCCCGGAGATATGTTGTTGTCAACAGGTACAACGTGGGTTATTTTAGGCGTTTCGGAGAAGCCACTTTTTACAGACACTCATGTTGCTCCCGGCGTTCATCCTGTTAAAGGGTTGTACGGAAATATCGCTTCGCTTAACAGTGCAGGTTCTGCTTTAAAATTCTATAAAGGAATTACAGGTGAGGATTTTGATGTTCTCGATAAAGGAGCTGCTTCAAGAATGGAATCAGCAGAAAACATAATGTTTTATCCTTACTTTGCAGGCTCTGGCTTTCCTCATCACATACCTCAAATTAAATCTTGTTGTATGGGCATGGAGCTTATGCACGATAAATTTGATCTTGCAAGAGCTTTGATGGAAGGCGTAGCTTTTGAAACTCGCGAGACGTTAATTGATTTTGCAAATAACGGATCAGATATTAAAAAGCTTAAAATGGTTGGAGGCGCAGCAAAAAGTGAGCTTTGGACACAAATCACATGCGATATAACAGGCTGTGAGTTACATATTCCGGCAGAAAAGGACACTTGCTGTATTGGCGCAGCGATTCTTGCCGCGACAGGCGTCGGATACTTTAAAAATTACGAAGAAGCTTGTGAAAAACTTGTTCGTTACAGCAAAGTATTAAAACCAAATCCTGAAAATCAAGAATTTTATAACAAGAAATTTGCTCGATACCATAAAGGATATGAGCATTTGAAAGCATTTTTCTTTGAAACAAAGGAGTAAGATTTGACTGTATGAAAGTATTTAAAAATTATATTCTTTATACGTTTTTATTTATATTTGTTGTAGCATTGTTTATGTTTGCAGGATGTGCAGGTGAGAAATCTACTGTTGATAACAGTGCTTCGACTACATCATACAATGCAAGTAAAAATACAAATAAACCATCAAGTACGCCGACATCAACTGCAACACCTACAGCAACAGCAACACCTGATGGTAATACAAGTACTCCTACGTCAGAGACGACACCAAGCGTGACGCCTGATACTGAAGTTTCAAAAATTTCAGACGTTAAACCGGTTTTTTCAATGGACGGAGGATTTTATTTTGGAAATCCTTCTGTATCTGTTTCATTATCTGCAAAGGATAAACAGGTACTTAAAGAAAATGGCATAGAGAATTATTCGATTAAAGTATCATATTCTCAGGAAGAACCTAATTTTCAATCATTAAATTACACAAAAGAAATTACCTTGCCACATAATCAAAGTAATATTGATAATTCATCAAAATTTACAACTTCAATTTTAAGAGCTGCTGTGTTTACGACAGATGGCAATTTGATAGGCAAGATAGAAACCGCAACGTATATTCGCTCACAGAGAAGTGAAAGCGTTACGCTTCCGGTTATATCTTTAGTTACTAATAACGATAATTTATATAACAATGAAACAGGTATTATACCAAACTATAATCAAAGAGGTTCTGAGTGGGAAAGACCTGTTCATTTGGAATTTTTTGAAAAAGGAAACATTGTGCTGTCTCAAGATGCCGGCATTAGAATTTTTGGCGGAAGTAGCCGCTCTCTTGCACAAAAATCATTTAGAATTTCAGCAAGAAAATCGTCATATTTCAACGAAACAAAATATGACGGTGCTGGAAAGTTTAAGTACGCATTATTTCCGGACAGATTAAAAGCTGACGGTACAGAGCTGACACAATACGACAGTTTTGTTTTGCGAAACGGCGGTAATGACTCTATTGTAAACAACGGTGCACAAAATGTCAGAACTTCACTTTTAAGAGATGGGCTTGCTTCTTTAATTACAAGCAGTGCGAGTGATAATGTCGATTGCATGGCTTACAGACCGGTTATTGTTATCTTAAACGGACAGTATTATGGCATATTAAATATGCGTGAACATGAAAATGATAACTACGTTGCAAATGTATACGGTATAGAAGATAAAGAGAATATAACTGTGATTTCTTCTGAGCTTGACACAGATGCGGGAGAAAGATATGATGGTAGTTGGTTCTATTACAAGCAGGATGAAGGTCCTGAGGGCGAGCTTGATAAATTTATAAAACTTTTAAAAGACATAAAAGCAGGAAAATATACGTTTGAACAAGCATCAAAATATATTGATATGCAAAATTTTATGGAATATTGTGCGATTAATGTTTTTATCTGTAATACAGACTGGCCGCACAACAACGTGAGAGTGTGGAAGTATTCTGACGGTAAATATAAATTTATGTTAAGAGATGCTGACCTTGGAATAGCAAGGTACACTGTAGCAGCACAATCTTATGATATGCCATCAGAGTTATATACAAAAGCAGAAGCTCAAAATTTAAGATATTTGTTATGGCCTTGCCTCACGTCAGAACAAAAGAATAAATTGTATAATTACGAAGGTGTACCGCCAATAGGTGCAGGAACGTATCCCGATCCGCTTCACATACAGGGATTACTTAATTTCTGCTTGAAAAACGACGGTTTCAGAAATGATTTTGTTAAATATTGTGAGAAGCTTGCTACTGTTCTATGGACTCCGTCTCATTTAAATGCTTTGTTATCTGAAAGAAAAGCAATTATTGAGGTTGAAATGAAATATAATTTTTATAGATGGAGCGAAAGCATTTCAGAAACATATTATGATTATTGGTCTGAGACAACAATCGGCGGATCAATGGTACAGTGGATGAATATGAGAAGCGGTGCTGATGGTTATTTCTTGAAAGAAGTATATGCCGTTTGCAATACATATTGATTTTATTTTTCATAAATATTAAATAATCAGGAAGGAGATTATTATGAAAACAATTAAAAATAAGCAATTACTTGTAGGTGCTGACTTTGCGGGATTTCCGCTTAAGGAGCATGTTGTAGCACACCTTAAAAGCAAAGGTTGGGAGATTACAGACGTTGGTGTAAAATCACCGGAGGATGATGATACTGATTTGATGTTCCACCGTGTTGGACTTCGTGTTGGTTCATTGATAGCAGAAGGCGAATTTGAAAGAGCCTTGATATTCTGTGGTACAGGTATGGGAATTCATATTGCTGCAAGCAAATGCCCACACGTACATGCAGGTGTTGTTGAAAGTGTACCTGCTGCTTTGAGAGCAATTACAGGTAATGGTGTTAACGTACTTGCAATGGGTGCTTTTTACGTAGCACCTGCTATGGCAATTGATATTGCAGAAGCATATCTTAATGCAGAACTTGGCTCCGGATATGAGTGGTGGCACAATTTCTATGAATTCCATAAACTTGCAATAGACGAATTGGAAGCTTTTGATTATGAAGAATATAAAGCGAATGGTTTTAAAGTAAAACATTTGGGTGATTATGACCTGAAGCTTGAAAGAAAACCTGAGTAATTACGGAGTTGTTGCTGTTTGAATAAGGTACTTCATTATGCAATGAATATTGGCGAGCAAATGCTTCTTTGCGGTGCAGACGTACATCGTGTAGAAGAGTGTATCAGCCGTATATGTTATGCGTTTGATGCCGATAGGATAGATGTATTTATTATCACCTCAAGCATGGTAGCTACCATATATTGCAAGGATGGCTCTACTTATACACAAACACGCAGAATTACAAATGTTGATACTGATATTGAAAAGCTCCATCTCCTAAATGATTTATCCAGAAAGATATGTAGTGAACATTTGTCTTTTAAAGAAATAGACAAAGAGATGGAGCTTATACAAAAACGCAAAAAATATAATCTTTTTACAGAATTTGTAGCGTATGCAATTATCGCATGTTCATTTACGCTTTTTTTTGGCGGTACAGTTATAGAATCAATTGTATCGTTTTTTGTTGGTATTTTTTGCCGTTTTGTTGCATTGATTGCTGAAAAATCTAATATGAGCAGATTGTTTTCTAAATTTTTCTGTTCATTTATGTCAACGGTTTTAGTTTTTACCGCAATTAAAATTGGAATTATTAAAGTTGCAGACAGTGTTGTAATAGGTAATATAATGGTTTTGGTGCCGGGAATCGGTATAACAAACGCATTAAAAGATTTATTGTCGGGAGACAGTATCGCCGGAGTTTTAAGAACTGTTGAAGCAATACTTTACGGACTTGCAATTGCAACCGGATATTTTGTTGTAGTATTTCTGTTTGGGGGTACATTTGTATGAGCTCATTTGAAATTTTGCAAATATTCGCAGGATGTGTTGGTTCTTTTGGTTTTGGTTTACTTTTTAACATTAGAGGTAAAAAACTTATTGCAATTACGCTCGGAGGACTTTTCGCATGGATGGTTTTCCTATTATTAGGCTATATAATTAATAGTGAACCAATTAGATATTTTATTGTAGCAACGTTGGTAGGTATTTTTTCGGAAATAATGGCACGTGTTTTAAAAACACCCACGATTACATTTTCTATGCCTTGTCTTGTTCCTTTAGTTCCCGGTAGTTCTTTGTATTATACTATGGCTTATGCTTTTGACAGTGATTTTAATAAATTTCTAAGTAAAGCTATTTATACATTGCAACTTGCTGCTGCATTAGCAATTGGAACGCTTTTGGTTACAGCCGTTGCCAGATCGATAAAAAATTATAAAAAACAAAAAGTAAGGTGATTGAATGATTAAGAGAAAAACGATTGCACTAACAAAAGCTTTTATGTGCTGTGTGTTGGTATTTACAGTTATTTTTGGTTCGTCTTGTAACTCGGATGAATCCGATAAACCTGCAGGACCAACAAAGGAAATAAATTTTACAGATGAACTTCCGCGTGTTCAGGCAGATGAGAATGTTCATTTTACGATGGAAACAGTTGATGAAGGATATGATATATTTGCTCCTGTAGGATCACGAGGCGGTTACAGATACGGACCAAGTATAATATATTATCCAGACGGCAGTATTGATGCTTGGTTTGCAACACCTGGTACTTTAGGTGAATGGGATTGGTTTACATACAAGCATTCAGAAGATGGTGGTAAAACATGGTCTCCTGAGAAAGTAGTATTACAGCCAACACCTGACTCAATGGATCATTATTCAGTCTGTGACCCTGCAGTAATATTCTTTAACGGATATTATTATTTGGGATATACCTCCACAATAGTTAGCACGAACGGCGGTATTAACAACAATGCTTTTGTAGCAAGATCAAAAAATCCTGACGGACCTTTTGAAAAATGGAATGGTTCCGGCTGGGGTGGTGATCCTAAACCAATAGTATATTATGATGAAGCAGATACTGGATGGGGTGCAGGCGAATTGAGCTTTGTAGAACTTGACGGAAAGTTATTCTGCTATTACACATGGACTTGCCCTGATGGAAACTACACCATGGTATCAACTGCTGATTCTACAAACGAGAATTGGCCTTCAACAATGAAATATGAAGGAATGGCTTATCAAAAAGCAGCAGACCAGGACTCTTGTGACGTTGTTTATGTTGAGGATTACGGTAAATTTTTGGCATTTTCAACATATAACAGATTTTCTACTAATAGTGGTATAGCAATATTTGAGTCAAATGATGGTATTTCTTTTGAAAAAGTTGCTGTAATTCGCACAGGTATTTCGCAGTTCTGTCATAATATGGGTATCTCAAAACGTCCTAACGGTCATATACAAATGGATGATTCAGTTTGCTTTATAGGATATGCATATGCTTCCGGTGGTTCGGGATCAGGTTATTGGGGTAAATGGGCTACGAGGTTCCAAAATATTAAACTTTCAACATATGAAGGAAAAATACAGAATACCGATAAA
>JAGAQK010000111.1 GCA_017622825.1 Clostridia bacterium
AAATTTTAAAGATATTTTGCAGAAGCACATAATAAAAGATTATATTATAAGAAGTTATGCCAATGTGGCTCAGGGGTAGAGCAATTCACTCGTAATGAATAGGTCGTGGGTTCGATTCCCACCATTGGCTCCAAGTAAGGTCCTTTGATTGTGGTTCACGGTCGTTGGGCTTTTATTTTTAATTGACGGTTAGCGTAGAAAGGAAACGCATGAGAAAAAACAATGTTCTTGCGATAATGTTAATGATAATGGCTTTGGTATTGTGGGCAGTAGCCTTTGTTTTGATGTACCAGAGGAGTAATGCAGGGAATAATATTTCGTTACCGCACAGTAGTTTTTATGCATCAGCAGTTTCGCCTACATTACATAATACTGATAAGACGATAAGCCCGGGTTCACAAAATGCAGTTGTTTCGGGCGTATCGACAGGTACACCGGATGGTATCGTTATGCAGACTGCAACTGCCACACAGACTGTTATCGCGACTCAAACACCGATTGTTACTGAGACGCCTGTTGTAACTAAGACACCGTATCCTACAATAGCTCCTACTTCTTCTCCGACATCAAAGCCGACGGGAGAACCGCCAAAAGATTTGGCGAGCATTGACTTTTCGTCGAAATATTTCACGATTTCAGATATGAATAGCGAATACAAGACACAAGGAAGGTGTCCTATAAGAACTTTTGTGCATACTAGCACAAAAAAGCAACTGCCGGCAGTTTTATTGAACTTCCCGGCATCCGCATTTTCATTTAATGCGTACTGTGAGGGCACCGTTAAAATGGAACTTTACACACCGTCACTTTGGAGCTCGGACGGCATATATTTTAACGTACTTGTTGATGGGCAAAAAGTTTCGTCGAGGAGTAATTACAAGCTTACGGGAAGAAGAATGCACACGATAACATTGGCTACAAACCTTGAAAAAGGCTTGCACACGTTTACGATAGAAAGACAAAGCGAAGTAACGCTTGGCTCTGTATACGTTTGCTCTGTGAGTCTTAACGGAGAAATAGCGAAGGCACCGGCAAAAGGAGATTATTTTATAGAATTTGTAGGGGATTCGCTTATATCAGGATATGGCATTTTGTATCCGAACGCGAGTGAAGGAGAGTATAGCAGTAATCCTGCATCAAGCGTATATCAAGATGCTACAAAGGCTTTTGCATATTTGACAGCGAAAAATTTAAACGCAGACTATAGTCTTGTTGCAGAGTCAGGTATCGGTATTATAAAAAGTTATGGCAGCAGAATAATGAGTGAAACGTATGCTGCGACGTGTGCTCAATGTTATGATAATACGCTTTGGGATTTCAACAGAAATGCTAACGTGGTTGTTATAACGTTAGGAACAAATGATAACGTTATGGCATCTAAGGGGATAATAACTTATGAGCAGATGCAGCAGGCTTTTATTGATTTCCTTGTACAGTTAAGACAAAGGAATCCTTATGCTAAGGTTGTTTGGGCATACGGAGCTATGGGTCTCGGAGCTAAAAAGTATGTTTTAAATGCTTTGGAAGAAGTCGGTGGCGAAGAAAACGGATACTATTATGTAGAATTACAATACAATGGTGATGCCGGAGCAGGTCATCCTTCAATGGCGGCAAACGAGAAGAATGCCGATACACTTACTAAGGCGTTAACTACAATTTTGGGCAAGTAAAGATATTGGTAAACGAGTATGTGGCTGAGAATAACTGAAATAAAAATACACGCCAAATATTTGAGCGAAGGAGATAACGCTCAAGAATTGGCGTTGCTCAAAAATAAAATTTATAAAAGACTTGGTATGTCTTTGGAGCAAGGGAACAACAGTGTCAGCAGTGTGAAAATATACCGTAAATCGCCTGATTTAAGAAAAAAATCAGAGCCTCAATTTGTTTACACAGTTGACGTGGAAGTTGACAAATCGCACATCTCAAAGCAAATAAACAATAATGAAATAACTGTTATAAGTCGTTCTGATAATCTGTACGAAGATTATATAAAAACAGTTTCAAAAAAAATCATCAAAGCAGAAAAAAGACCTGTGGTTGTTGGGTTTGGTCCGGCCGGAATGTTCTCAGCACTTGTGTTAGCAGAGCTTGGGTATAAGCCCATTGTGCTTGAGAGAGGACAATGCGTAGAAGATCGTATAAACTCAGTTGCTTTTTTTCATAATGGGGGAAAGCTTAATACGGAGTCAAATATACAATTTGGAGAGGGCGGAGCGGGTACGTTCTCTGATGGTAAGTTAAACAGTTTGATAAAAGATAAAGATACTGTGGGACGTTTTGTTTTAGAGGCTTTTGTGAAGTTTGGTGCACCGGAGGAAATATTATATAGAAACAAGCCTCATATCGGTACAGATGTATTGCGCAAAATTGTAAAAAATATAAGACAGTACATAATATCAAAGGGAGCCGAGGTTCGTTTTAATACAAAAATGACAGAGCTTATTATAAGCGGTAGAAAAATAGCAGGTGTTAAAGCGAAAGTAGTGGCTACAGAGGGAATTTCCGTAGAAGAAAAAATAGAAACGGATTGTGTAATATTGGCAATAGGTCATAGCGCACGCGATACTTTTGAAAAAATAAAATGGCAAAAAGTGGCTATGGAGAAAAAGCCTTTTTCGGTGGGAGTGCGCATAGAACACTTGCAAAAAGACATTGATACAAGCCAATACGGAGAAGCGGCAGGACTTATGAGACGTTTGAACGGTGCGGCTGACTACAAACTTTCGCACAGAGCCTCAAATGGCAGAGGCGTGTATACTTTTTGTATGTGCCCGGGCGGTTTTGTTGTGAGTGCGGCTTCTGAGGAAGGTCAAATTGTGACGAATGGTATGAGCAATTATGACAGAGCAGGCAAAAATGCAAACTCAGCACTGCTTGTGAGCGTTACACCGGTGGATTTTCCGGGAAGTGACGTGTTGGCGGGAGTGGAGTTTCAAAGAAAAATAGAGGGCGCGGCTTATGCGGCAGGCGGAAGTACATGGCGCGCACCGTGTCAGTTGTTGGGCGACTTTATAATAGGAAGAAAGTCAGAAAGTCTTGGGAGCGTAGAGCCGACTTTTTCGAATGGTTACGCGTTTGCTGATTTGAATAGCGTTTTGCCAACGGAAGTTGCACAGGCGCTAAAAGAGGGAATTCCTGCGTTTGGCAAAAAAATAAAAGGGTTTGACAGCTATGATGCCGTGCTGACGGGTTGCGAGACGAGAAGCTCGTCGCCGGTGCGGATTTTGCGTGACGAGAGTGGTAATTCTGTGAGCGTTGAGGGACTGTTTCCTGCGGGAGAGGGAGCAGGTTATGCAGGCGGAATACTTTCTGCAGCCACAGATGGCATAAAAGTTGTTGAAAAATGGCTTGATAGACTGTAAAATAGAAGAGTTTTGAAATTATAGAGATTTATGGCGATTTTGAAAGGCAGGAACTCATGGGAAATATAAAAGAAGAAGTAAACAGAAGAAGAACGTTTGCGATTATTTCGCACCCTGACGCAGGTAAAACGACAATGACAGAGAAATTGTTGCTTTACGGGGGTGCTATCCGTTTGGCAGGCTCTGTAAAGGCAAGAAAAGCATCAAAACATGCTGTGTCGGATTGGATGGAGATTGAAAAACAAAGGGGTATTTCGGTTACATCTTCTGTTTTGCAATTTGAATATAATAATTATTGTATAAATATTCTTGATACACCGGGACATCAGGACTTCTCGGAGGATACGTACCGTACGCTTATGGCGGCAGACAGTGCTGTGATGCTGATTGACGGCGCTAAAGGTGTTGAGGCGCAAACAATTAAGCTTTTCCACGTATGTAAAATGAGGGGAATACCGATTTTTACATTTATTAACAAAATGGACAGAGCCGCACGCAATCCCTTTGAGCTTATACAGGAGCTTGAAGATGTATTGGGAATCACTTCTTATCCTATGAACTGGCCTATCGGTACAGATGGAGATTTCAAGGGAATATATAATCGCCGCAAAAGGTGCGTTGAGCTTTTTGATGGTGGAAATCACGGACAGAGTCAAGTAAATACGGTAGAAGGAGACGTAGACGACCCGGCTTTGGCAGAGCTTTTGGGTCATATTATCACGACAGACTTGTAGAAGAAATAAATTTGCTTGATATGGCAGGAGAGGAGCTTGACGAAGAAAAAGTGCGTAGAGGGCAGCTTACACCGGTATTCTTCGGTTCTGCAATGACAAACTTCGGTGTTGAGACATTCCTTAATGCGTTTATAAATATGGCACCGTGTCCGCAAGCTCAAATGGCGGGTGAAGAAATTATTGAACCTGAAAAAACAGCTTTTACAGGCTTTGTGTTTAAAATTCAAGCTAATATGAATCCTGCTCACAGAGACAGACTTGCTTTCTTGAGAATTTGTTCGGGAGAGTTTGAGAAGGGCATGGAGGTATGGCATACGAGATTGGGCAGAAAAATTCGACTTTCTCAGCCGACACAATTCATGGCGCAAGAAAGAACGATTATTGATAATGCATATGCAGGTGATATTATAGGTCTGTTCGATCAGGGGATTTTTAATATAGGAGACACGTTGACTCTTAACAGACCCGATTTGAAATTCGATAAGATACCTACCTTCCCGTCGGAACATTTTGCACGCATACAATTTGCGGATTCGATGAAGCGTAAACAATTCCAAAAGGGTATAGCTCAGCTTGCAGAAGAGGGCGCTATTCAGGTGTTTAAGCAAATAGACATCGGTGTTGAAACGTTGATTGTAGGCGCCGTAGGTGTGTTGCAGTTTGAGGTACTTGAGCATAGATTGAAGAATGAGTACGGTGTTTCTGTTGTTATGCAAACACTTTCGTATCATCATGCGAGGTGGATAGTGAGTGAGGGCGATCCAAGAAATCTTACATTAACAAGCTCTACTTTAATTGCAGAGGATACAGATGGCTCATACGTTCTTTTGTTTGAAAACGAATGGGCGATAGATTGGGCGTGTGATAAAAATAAAAATCTCAAATTGCAGGATTTAAAAAATTAAAATGTGTACAAACAATTAATTTCCTGTTGACAAAGAGAAAACAGACAGATATAATTTTACTACTGTTGTTATATATATGAATAACATAATTTTATTTTTAATTAATGGAGGTATGACAAATGAAAAAGTTAGTTTCAATTCTTGTTATTGCAGTAATGTGTTTGGCTCTTTCAATTACAGCTTTTGCTGAGGTTGATTTTACTCTTCCTAAAGAGAAAGTTCGTCACGTAAGCTATGATGAGGTTCGTCCCGGAATTGTGGTTGATGGTCAAACAGCTAACGTCCAAACACCTGTACTTGCAACAGGTACAACTGAGGCGTTTTTCTGGGGTTGGGTTGCTTTGTCAGAGGATGTAGTTAGCTTCTCATACACTATCAACAATGGTGAGGCAGTTACTCCTGCTGATGCAGTAGTTACTCCGGAGCAAGCAGTATTAGATGCAGCAAAAGGTGTAGCAGGTGCTACAACAGCTTCACGTTTTGGTGTTAAAGTTCCTGTAACAGAGGGCACACAGCTTGTAAAGATTTTTGCTGACTTCGAAGATGGTTCAGAAGTTTTCTGGATTGCAGAAGTTACAGTTGGCGAAGCAACAGATTATGATCCCGGTGAGGAGCCTTCAGAGCCTTCAGAGCCCTCAGAGCCTTCAGAGCCCTCAGAGCCCTCAGAGCCTTCAAACCCTGAGTCAGGCGATGTAAGCATTATTTTCGTAGTAGTTGCAGCTGCTCTCGTATTGACAGTTGTTGCTAAGAAAAAGATTTTCGCATAAGATATCTATTGCTTGAAAATTTATAATTGTAATTTGCGGTGCGTTCCTTTTGGTTTGCACCGCTTTTTTTAGAGATTTTATTCTTGCGGCACAATGGGCTTTATGCTATACTGTTTTTTGGTTAAGATTAGATTAGAG
The DNA here is from genome assembly GCA_017622825.1 of Clostridia bacterium. GTDB lineage: Bacteria > Bacillota > Clostridia > UBA1212 > UBA1255 > Egerieisoma. The sequence continues at coordinate 5,910 of JAGAQK010000111.1, forward strand.
CGGGTGTTGAATTTGTGTAAATTTATGATATCAGGCGGTCATACACTAAATGGCGAATTGACAGTAAGTGGCAGTAAAAATGCAGTATTGCCTATTATTTGCGCAACAGTTCTTGCAGAAGGCCCTTGTACGATAGAAAATATTCCAAATATTGCGGATGTTAAGTCGATGCTTAACATTTTAAAAAAATTAGGTGCAGACGTAGAAAATATAGATGAAAATACAATTAAAATAGATACAACAAACATAAATACTCATGAGGCGACGTTTGATTTGGTAAGCAAATTAAGAGGATCGTATTATCTTATGGGTGCTTTTCTTGGAAGATTTGGCAAGGCTGTTGTATCGCTTCCGGGCGGATGCAAGCTTGGCACACGTCCTATTGACCAGCATTTAAAAGGATTTCAGGCACTTGGTGTTGATATAGAAGAAGCGTATGGTAAAATTACAGCGGAGACACAGGATAAAGATGGCTTTATGTATGGAGACGATATTTACCTGGATGTGGTGTCGGTTGGAGCGACAATCAATTTGATGCTTGCGGCATGTAAGGCGGCAGGACAGACGGTAATAGAAAATTGCGCCAGGGAGCCGCACGTAGTAGACGTAGCAAACTTTTTGAACTCCATGGGAGCAAAAATAAGAGGAGCAGGCACAGATATTATTAAAATAACAGGTGTACCGCATTTACACGGAGTAGAAATGTACTCGGTAATACCGGATCAGATAGAAGCAGGTACATATATGATAGCGGCAGCGGCAACAGGTGGAGATGTTACAGTGAAGAACATCATACCAAGACACCAAGAGTCACTTACGGCAAAGCTTCAGGAAATGAATGTGGGAGTAGAAGAAGGCGAAGATTGGATTCGCATATATAATGATGGCCCCATACAAGCGGCAAACGTTAAAACGTT
>JAGAQK010000112.1 GCA_017622825.1 Clostridia bacterium
ATACAATCTGCCAAACGAAGAGCAAGGGGATATAGAACTTTAGATAGTTACAAACAAATGATTTATTTGATAGCAAGTAAATTATCACTAGACTGTCCTCCTTTATTTTCGTAAACTTTTCACGGAAATAAAAAAAGAACCTAAATAAATTTTACCATTGCAAAAAATAGAAAACACATATATAATGTTAAGGACTATTTTTGGAATTAAGTTTTGCTTAATTAATAAAAACATATTTACAAGGAGCGGTATAAAATGGCCGATAAGAAAAGTACAAAGAAAAACAAAAAAAGCTACGATAACAAGTTAATTACTTGGATTTCTGTAAGTCTCGGAGCATTTGTTGCAATAGTTGTTGCAATAGTTTTAATTATCACAATGACAACAGGTTATGTTGCTAAAGTGGACGGACTTAAGATTTATGATTATGAATACAAATATTTCTTGCAGAATGCTATATATGAGCTTCAGGATGAAGAATTTGATAAACCTGAAAATTTTGACGAGTTAAGTGCAGAAGAGCAGGACAAACTGTACAAAGAATTTTGGACAGATGAGCGTAAGGCAAAAGCAGCAACAAATGCCATGGATGATGCAAGACAATTTAAAGCTCAGTACAGACTTGCAAGAGCAGCCGGACATAAGCTTTCGTCAACAGAAAAGACAAATCTTAAAGCTAATATTTCTTCAACATACAATCAGTATTTGAGCTACGGATATTCAGAAGAAATGGTACAGATGTACTTCCTTGGTGGTATGACGCTTTCTGAATATAAAGATTTTGCTATACTTCAAACAACAATAGAAAAATATAAAGTAGAACTTAAAGAAGATATGAATCCTACTGATGATGAGCTTCGTGCAATCTATGACGAGAATCCTGATGACTACAGGAAAATCGGTATCCGTCAATTCCAGATTGATGTTGGAGTAGAAAAACCAACAGACGAGAAGGCAGAAGATTATCAGACAAAGCTTGATAAATATGAAGAAGCATACGAGAAAGCTCTTGCTGAAGCAAAAGAGATTATGGAGGCTTACAACAGCGGCAAAAAATTGAGCACATATAAGAAAAATGATAAGGGTGAGTTTACTCTTGATGACGAAGGAAACAAGATTGTAGACCAGAAAGACCTTTCATTTATTGATTACATTAAAGCTGAATCTGATGAAGCAGAATCAAGTAAATCAGGTGGTTTGAGCGAGATTAACAACGTAAGTCCCAGTACAATAGATGAGATTACAGATTATGCTCTTTCTATGCAGTGGAATGAAGATCGTACAAAGATAGTTCAGACAAAGACTGAGACAGATAAAGAGAATGATGCTGAGACAGAGGAGAAACCTGAGGCTCAGGATGCAGAAGAAAAAGAGGAAGATAAAGAAGAAGAGAATACTGTTATGACAGAGTTGTCTATTATTGAGACACAGACAGCAATCTTTGTTGTAAGAGCAGAGTCTATTACAGACTATGAGAACTCTACAGAGTCAGCAGAGGGAGCAGCAGACAGCATTAAAGACAATATTAAAACAGAATGGCTTGAAGATAAAGCAGTAGAGAAACTTGAAGCTATGGTAAATGAAAAAGGCGATGCATACAAAGTAGAAAGTAAGAAAGACGAAGAGATAAACGAGATAAACAAAGAATTCTTTTCAACACTTTGATTTATGAATCAATCCGATTTTGAAAACGGACTCTGACAGGGTCCGTTTTTGTTTAATATAATGCGGGAGGAAAAACGGTTGCAAAAAATAGGAATTAAAAGAAATTTTAACGTATTATTTGTGATTATTATTGCATTGATATTTACATGCACAGTGAATATTTATGCAGAGACTCCTGCGCCCACAGCGAGACCGGAAGCTACTCCCACACCTGCATCAAACGTAATTTTTTCTATAGGAGATATTAAATTGCAGGCACAATACTCCGATAATAGGATAGTGGATGAAAATTTATCAATTTGCGCTGAAAAGAAAAACATAAATACGTTACCTGCCCATATTATTAAAAGCGTAAGAGCACAAGAAGGAGATAAAGACATTTTTCTCTATTTCAATTTATCCTTATTAATGAATGGCAGAGAATATCCTGTAAATTCACAGCTTGATATTTATATGGAACAAACCGGTATTTTAGCTGAATACAGTAATTTATTGCTTTTCAAAGTAACAGAAAGCGGTGTTTCAAGTGTCACAGTTGAAGAAAAAGAAGGTAAAATTATTTTCAGTGACAATTCCCTGGGATTATTCTTATTTGTCGGTATACGTAATCACGATGCCCCTATAGAAACAAATGACCCCTCTCAAAGTTCCCCGACTTTACAAGAAGGCGAAACAGCGGGTATAATATCTCCGGGCGCCACAGCAGGGGCAAATGGGAATAACGCCAGAGGAATAACTCCGGGAGCATTCGTTTTCTGGATTATAATTTCACTCGTTGTTGGTTTATGGATAGGCATCGGGATAGGTTTTGTATTATGGGGAAGATATAAAACGAGAAAAAAGCAAAAAGGTCCATACGTAATAGGTGAGTAGCTAATGACAGAAAGAACAAAAAAGCAAATTAAAGTGATAAAATTTATATCATTCATTACGTTGGTAATAGTGTTAATAGCTATTATGTCGGTTGGTTTTTGCGTTTACTCAGAATCGCCGGCACCTGAGGCGAGCGAGAACGTTCCGTCTGCAACTCAGGAGGTCCCTTCTGCTACAGAAAATCCCACTACGCCGCCGGTGATAGTGGAGACAGCTTCGCCAACGCCAACGCCAACACCAACGCCAACGCCATCGGCAGCTCTTGATTATTTGTATGATTTTACTGTGCCGCCACTGAATGACGATGGAGCATCAAATATTACGCTTACACCCGAAACTACGGCAACACCGGGGATGAGTGATGCTACAATTGATGTTGTGCAGGTTGATATTATTGAGAAAAAAAGAGATTTTAGACTCTCTGATATAATAAAATATATCGCGTACGGTTTTTTTGGATTGGCCGTGATTGCTGTTTTGTATGGGCTTGTATGCATGGCATCGCTGATTTTCTTTAAGAAAGATATAACTTTGTCGGGCATAAAGCAGAGAAAGAAAAAGAAAAAATGATAACGATGACGATTATAGCCTGTATTTTAATGTATATACAGGCTAAAAAAATAATTATTAAGAAAGTTGAGGCAGATATCGGAGTAAAAATCATATTGCTTTCGGATTTGCACTTTAACACCGTGCTTGTAAAGCACGATAAAATTCTCAGGGCGGTAGAACAGTCACAACCCGAAGTTATAGCTATAACGGGCGATTTGTGTAATAGTTTAAAGAAGTTTTACAGGGTAGAGGACTTTTTGAAGAAACTGTCGGAGCAAAATCAGTGTCCGATACTTGTTACGCTTGGTAATCATGACAATGAAATTTTTGAAAAAACAGGGTACAATAAGGCAGATTATATCGCAAAAATAGAAAAATTTGCAAAAAATATACATGTTCTTGAAAATGAAAAGTATGTGTATAATGATGTAATGTTTTGCGGTCTTGGAGACGTGAAAAGCAATAAAGAAGATTGTAATGGCATAACGCTAAAGTGGCAGGAAGAAGCGAGGGAGAGTGGCCGCAAATTTGTGGTGCTGACGCATAATCCTGATATGGTTCTGAATTTCAGCGAGGAGGTAAAACCGAACATCATGTTGTCGGGACATACGCATGGGGGACAAATGAAAATGCCATTTAATATAGAATTTGCTTTACTTAAGAAGGATGTTTTGCCAAAACGCAAAATATACTATGGCGAACACATTTATAACGGCAAAAAAATGTATATCACCTCCGGAATAGGCTGCTCGGCATTGCCATTCAGACTGTTTTCGACGGCAGAAGTTGCGGTAATTAAGTAAGTTTGACAATAAATAATCGCTTTGATATACTTTTTTTAATGGTTTGGGGAAATTTTCGAAAGGAGAATCATACTGATGATAAAAAAGTTTTTTTGCTTATTAATTGCTTTTTCTATGATGATTGGTGTGGTTGCCTGCAATACAACAGAGGGTAATCAACAAGAAACAAAAAAAGAAGTTAAGCGATATGAAGGACCTTTTGTAGAACTTAACGGTGCATACGGAGGAGTAGATGACCTGGGAAGAGTTCTTAGCGATAATTCTGTCGTAGGCGATGTGAAGGAACGTCAGGTTGGTATTTTCTATTTTCTTTGGATGGGAGAACATGGCAGAGGCGGTCCATATGATAATAGTGCTATAGTAGAAAGTAATCCCGATGCCATAAAATCAGAAGAAAATTGGCTTGCTGCAGGAGGCGGTCCTCGCGGAGCACATCACTTCTGGGGAGAACCGCTTTTAGGTTATTATTTGTCTGAGGACGAATGGGTAATGCGTAAACATTTGCAAATGCTTACGGATGCAGGAGTAGATTTCATAGTATTTGATGCAACAAATGCGTTTACATATGATGCGAGAGTAAGAGAACTTATTGAAATTTGGCATGAATACCTTGAAATGGGTGTAGATGTGCCTAAATTGGCTTTTTACACTAACTCAAGCTCAGGAAATACAATGCAACAAATTTATAAAAACATTTACAACAGTAAAAGTTTAAAAAAGAAGTATCCAAGAGTTTCTGAATTGTGGTACCAATGGGACGGAAAGCCTATGATAGTGGGAAAAACATCTGAGGCATCCGAAGAAATAAAGGAGTTTTTCACAATTAAGGAAGCACAATGGCCGAATGCCCAAAAAACTGCAAATGGTTTTCCTTGGATGGAGTTTCATAGATCGCTTGATGAATCCTCCGTTTATGGCAGAAAAGGCCGCAAAGAAGTTGTAAACGTGTCGGTAGCGCAGCATTCAGCAACAGTATGTTTCAGCAGAACAGCGTGGTACGGAGCAAATGACAGGACGAGATGCTGGCACGATGGCAAAAATGATACGTCGGAGGATGCAATACTTTACGGATATAATTTTGCGGAACAATGGGAATTCGCTATTGCACAGGATCCGGAGATGATTTTCGTAACGGGCTGGAATGAGTGGGTAGCACAAAGACAGCCTTCTTGGGGCGGTGCACCGATTTCTTTCGTAGACTGCGCAGATTACAACAACAGCCGCGACGTAGAGCCTACTGCAGGAGTTTTCGGAGACAACTATTATATGCAAATGATAGAATATATCAGAAAATACAAGGGTGTTGAGAGCCGCGTTTACGTGGGAGACGACCAAACTATTGATATAAACGGAGATTTTAGTCAGTGGGAGGCATCTTCAATTACGGCGAAGTATCAGGATTACAAAAATGATACTGTTGACCGCGACCAGAAGGGCTTTGGCGATTTGAAATACGAAAACACCACAGGCCGCAACGACATAGTTAATATGAAAGTGGCTCATGATGACGAGTATATTTATTTTTATGCCGACGCGGCGGCAGATTTGACTGCACAAACAGACTCAAATTGGATGACGCTGTTTATTGACTCAGGTGTGGACGGCAATAAAAATTGGTATGGATATGATTTTGCGGTAAATATTGACTCACCGAACGGAAACATGGGCGCGCTTTCCAAGGCTACAGGTAATGGTTGGGGCTGGGAAAAGGCCGGCGATGTGAAGATGAAGATTGAAGGAAATAAAATAATGCTTGCGATTTCAAGAGCAGATCTGGGAATACCGGATAATAACGGAGCAACGCTTATAGATATTCAGTTTAAGTGGGCCGACAATTATCAGAAGGATGAGGAAGGCAATTTTGACATATGGACATTCTATAAAGACGGAGATGCTGCTCCTTACGGTAGATTGAATTATGTTTATTCAGAAAAATGTTATTCATAAAGATTTGAATTTATATTACTGAATAATTTTACCACGGCAGAGATTGTTTGCCGTGGTAATTTTTTTATTTGCCACAGTGATGTTTTGTGTTATAATAGAGTTTGGGTAAATTTCATAAATGATAGGAGTGCTAATTATGTTTTATAGAGCAGTAGCGGCGACGTGTCCTGGCAAAAACAAAGAATATAACAGCAACAATATATACCTTAACTCAAAATACATAACAGAGGAATATAAAGCTTCCGAAGTGCTTTTGAGACAGAAAAAAGAACAAGAAGGGCTTCAATTTTATGCAATTACAGAGGGCTTCGGTGCAGAAAGATATGCTGACGAAGCATCATTGATTGCAGTAAAGAAGTTGGAAGCTTTGCAAAATAATGTAGCCGACAACGAGATAAGTGACGATTATGATGAAGCCGCTGACATTTTGTACTCATATATGGAAGATTATGTTAAGAGTGCAAATGAAGCAGTAGTTGCAAAAGCAACAGAATTGCCTGAAAATGACATACATTCGTCAATGGCAGCCATGGCAATTTATGAAAAATCTTTAATAACGTGCAACCTGGGAAATACAAAAATATTCCTCTTTAGAAAAGGAAAGCTCAGTAAGCTTTCGGAGGAACATAACCATGCATATTTAATGTATAAAAACGGTCTTATAGAAAAGGAACGCCTTGATTCACATCCGAAGAAAAATAAACTTACACAGTATTTAGGAATTTTGCCTGAGGACATGCAGCCTGAGCCGTATTATTCTGAGGCAGAGATAAGGCACGGAGATATATTTTTAATGTGCAGCAGTACGTTTTGTGACTGTGTTTCAGAAGAAGAGATTTGTGAAGCTGTCAGAACGTCAAAAAGCTTAACTCAAATAATTGAGAAAATGATGGGAGCTGCAGCAGAATTCGGTTTTGAGAATGATACTTCAATTTTGGTTGTCAGAGCAGACTCACATGAAAAGGCTGCCGCACCGTTGGCTGCAGGAGCTGTGGGAGCAGCTGCGGCCGGTGCAAGCACAAAAGCTAAAAAGACAGCAGCAAAAGGAACAGGAACCGGAACGAGTAAAGCAAAAGAAACCAATAATGGCGAATCAGCTTTTATGGTTAAGGTTAAAAACTTGCTCGGACTTGGTGAAAATAGCGAAAACGAGACGATATGGCCGGCAATAATTACATTTGTATGCTGTATTATGGTAGTAATTGTTTTAGCTTTTTTGGGTATAAAGATTTATAATGCATCTAAGGATCCCGGGGACGCGGCTACGAAGCCACCTGTTAGCACTGCTACAATGAGTCCTGAAGGTAATCCTTCCGCTACACCAACGGATGTACCTACGGCTGTTCCGACAATGAATAATACGGAAACACCTACGACAGAGCCGACGCCAACGCCGACGACAGAGCCGACGCCAACGCCGACAACAGAACCGACGCCAACGCCGACAGCAACGCCGACAACAACGCCTACAACGGAGCCGACAACAGAGCCGACGACAGAGCCTACAACGGAGCCGACGACGGAGCCGACAACAGAGCCGACAACAGAGCCGACAACAGAGCCGACGACAGAGCCTACAACGGAGCCGACGACGGAGCCGACAGCAGAGCCGACGACGGAGCCGACAGCAGAGCCGACGACGGAGCCGACAGCAGAGCCAACGTCAGAACCGACGTCAGAACCGACGGCAGAACCCACAGAGGAAGTTGTGGCATAATAAAAAAATTAAGTCAGAAAGGACAGTAAAAGGGAAATGGCACATTGTGAAAATTGTAAATGTAATGAAAAACATGACTATTCTTTATTGGCACCGGTGCTTGAGGAATACGCAAAGATACCGGGAAGCCTTATAACTATACTTCAGCATGCACAGGAGATATATGGATATCTTCCCACTGACGTTTTGTGGCATATCGCTGAAGAAACAGGAATAAAACCGGCAAAAGTGTTGGGAGTAGCGACATTTTATACACAATTTCGCTTTAAACCTGTTGGTAAGTACTTGATTTTATTGTGCTGCGGTACTGCATGTCACGTTAACGGTGCGAAGAAAATAGAAGAAACTATTTGCGAAGAACTGGGAATTAAAGACGGAGATACAACTGATGATGGATTGTTCTCACTAAAAGTTGTAGCATGTCTTGGTTGCTGCAGTCTTTCGCCTGTAATGATGATAAATGATGAGACATACGGATCTCTTACACCGGACAAGGTTAAAAAGATTTTAAAAGAGTTAAGAGAGAAAAGTGAGGCATGAAGCATATGAAAATAGTAATCGGAGAGGGCAGCTGCGGTATTGCGGCAGGTGCGGGAAAAATTTATGATTATTTTAAGGATAATACAAGCTTTGCAGAGATTTCTATAACAGGATGTATAGGAATGTGTTATTTAGAGCCAATCGTAGACGTTATTCAAGATGGCATAAAGCGTACATATTGCAAAGTCAGTGCCGATATTCTACCTGAGTTTTCAAAAGCCCTTGAAAATAAGGATTTTGACAATGAATTGCTCAAAAAGTATGAGCTTAAAGATGAAGACAGAGCTTTTCTTGAAAAACAGACAAGAATTGCATTGAGAAACTGCGGTATCATCAATCCCGAAAGCATTGATGATTACATTGAAGCAGGCGGATATAAAGCGTTAACAAAAGTTTTGGGAGAAATGACACCTGAGGACGTAATAAACGTTATTAAAACTTCCGGTCTTGCAGGACGTGGCGGCGCAGGCTTCCCTACTTGGTTTAAGTGGAATGCGGCAAGACAGTCAAAGAGCGAGCAGAAATACCTTATTTGTAATGCTGATGAAGGTGACCCGGGAGCATTTATGGATCGCGCCGTTATTGAGAGTGATCCCCATAATTTGATTGAAGGTATGCTTATCGGTGCTTACGCTATCGGTGCAAGCGAAGCAGTTGTTTACGTACGTGCGGAATATC
>JAGAQK010000113.1 GCA_017622825.1 Clostridia bacterium
TGAGCATTGTTTATTAAGTATTCACTGTCACCTGAACGATACAATCTTCTCGTTATTTTTACTTCGCTGAAATCGATATTGAGCACTCTGTCTTCATTATCCATTATGAGCGAAACTTCTGCCATACCAACAGGTTTTCTGCTCTCTGTACCGGCAAAAATAACGTCCTCCATTCGACTTCCTCTTAAAGTCTTTGGGCTTTGCTCTCCCAACACCCATTTTACAGCGTCGGAAATATTACTCTTACCGCTACCGTTAGGTCCAACAACTGCCGTAATACCGTTATTAAAATCTAAAACTGTTTTATCTACAAAGGACTTAAATCCTTGCATTTCCAATCTTTTTAAATACAAAATTTTCTCCTCCAACCGAAGAACTTTTTTTACCGATATATTATCTCAAAATTTATAAATGCTGTCAACACATTGCCATAAACCCTTTTACTATCCTAATTATAAATAAATAACTTGCAATCACTATCTGATGATATATAATATAAAATAATATCAAAAAAAAATAATTTTTTATTTTTCATAAGAGGTATTATTATGAAATTAGATTTTTATATTGATAATAACATCAACAATATGATTGACTCTTTGGGGAGATTGGTACGCATTCCAAGTGTCGGTAGTGCGCCTGATGGCGATGCCCCGTTTGGTCAAAATGCGCTTGCGGCATTGAAAGAGGTTGCAAAAATCGCAACAGAGCTCGGCTTAAAAGCTCATATTTATGACAACAGACTAACAATAGTGGATTTATACGACTCTCCATTCCCTTCAGTCGGAATACTTGCTCACGCCGATGTTGTACCTGCAGGTAACGGCTGGTCACACGAGCCGTTTGACGTGACAGTAGATAATGACTTACTTTACGGCAGAGGCGTTATAGATAATAAAGGACCTGTAATTTCAGCACTGTATGCCATGAAATATATTAAAGATAATTATAATATAAAAAACAACGTGAGGTTGATTGTTGGCAGCGACGAAGAAAAGGGTTCTTCTGATTTATCATACTATATCGAAAGAGAAAAACTGCCTGAATACGTATTTACTCCCGATGCAAATTACCCCGTTATAAATACAGAAAAAGGCAGAGCAACAGGAAACATAGTAAAAAAATTCCTCAAGAACGATAAAATTTTAAAAGCATGGGGCGGCACAGTTATAAACGCAGTACCTGACAGAGCGTATGCTGATATCACAGGATACAGTATGTTAGATTTGGAAAACATCGCGAAGGATTGCAAGCTTGACGTTGATTTTATTTTTGAAGAAAAAGATAGCAATATAATAAACGTTTGTATAATCGGAAGCAGTGCACACGCCTCACTACCGGCTACCGGAAAGAATTCCGTAACAGCACTTTGTAAATTTTTATCAAAAATAGATAAGCAATGGGAACCGGTGTGCCTCGCCTGCCCTCACGGAGATATTTATGGCAAAGCTTTAAATATTAATGCAAATGATAATGTATCGGGAGACCTTACTTTTGCCTTCGACCTACTTGAATTTGACGGAGAAAATTTCAAAGGCACTTTTGATATACGATATCCCGTCTGCATGACGAGAGAAGAATTGAAGTCAAAAGTTGAAAGTGCGCTGATTTCGTTTGGTTTTGGTTTAGATTCTTTCAGTGCAAGCAATCCGCATCACACAGCGGCTGACTCTGTACTTGTTAAAACGCTGCTTTATGTTTACGAAAACGCTACAGGTAGTCACGCCGAACCTTTGGCTGTTGGTGGCGGCACTTATGCACATGGCATACCCGGTGCAGTTGCGTTTGGTCCTGAGCTTCCCGGAATTGATAACAAGATACACGGTGCAGATGAATTTATTAGCGTAGAACACTTCAAATTTAACACAAAATTGTTAATTAATGCTATTACCGAGCTTGATAAAAATATAGAAATTTAAAGGAGATGGTTTTATGAAAAACAAACTTAGAATTTTAGCAGCATCACTTATAGTAATGACTCTCTTCGGCGCAACTTTAGGTTGTTCCAAAAAAGATACGAAACAAAAAGTATCTGATAAAACGCTTGCAGAAAGGCTTATGGAAGAAGCTCAGCTTGTTACTGATTTTATACGTGACGAA
>JAGAQK010000114.1 GCA_017622825.1 Clostridia bacterium
AGAAGTGCAAGATGAATTTCGCTCTTGCAATGCTTATGCCAGAAAAGAATGCAAAAACTGCTGGGCGAAGCTGTATTGCTCAGGTGGTTGCGCTGCTAACTCATATCACGCCACAGGCAGCATAAACGGAGTATACGAGTACGGCTGCGAGCTCTTCAAAAAACGTATAGAGTGCGCAGTAATGATAAAAGTAGCAGAGTCAGAGGAAGCATAAAAACATGAAAACTCCGATATTTGATTTTGTTCAAAAATACGGTAACAGTGATTTTTCCCGCTTTCATATGCCGGGACACAAAGGTCGCGACTTCACAGGCTCAGAAAGATTTGACATAACAGAAATTGACGGTGCCGACGTGCTTTACGCATCAGACGGCATCATTAAAGAGAGCGAAGAAAATGCATCTTCGCTTTTTTGCACTGCAAAAACGTTTTACTCAACGGAAGGCTCCAGCCACGCCATACGTGCTATGCTGGGTGCGGTTGCAACGCACAAAAAAGGCACTCGCGCCCTTATTTTAGCCGCACGCAATGTCCACAAGGCTTTTATATATGCCTGTGCTGCCCTTGATATTGACGTAGAATGGATATATCCCCAAAATTTTACTCATTTGTGCAGTTGTATCATTACAAAAGCAGATGTCGAGCGCGCAATTTCCGACTGCGGTGAACGAAAGCCCGATGCCGTGTATATCACAACACCCGACTATCTCGGTAACATTGCAGACGTACCGGACATAAGTGCAGTGTGCGAGCACAACAACATACTTTTACTCGCTGACAACGCTCACGGTGCATACTTACACTTTTTGCCGGATGCTTACGCTACGGAAAAGGGGCACCCTATTCAACTTGGGGCGCATATTTGCTGTGATTCGGCACACAAGACTTTGCCTGTTTTAACAGGGGGAGCGTATCTGCACTTTTCTGAGAACTGCCCGACACGCTATATTGATGCTGCGCAGAAAATGCTTCGCATTTTTGCAACAACGAGTCCGTCGTATCTTGTGCTTCAATCGCTTGACCGGTGTAATGGCTATTTGGCAAAAGAATTTAAGGGAAAATTAGCCAAAACTGTAAAGTGTGTTTTGACAGTTAAGGAAAAAATTGCCTCTTTTGGATTTATTGTAGAAGAAACAGAGCCTTTAAAAGTTGTAGTAAATATAAAAAAAGCCGGATATTGTGCGGCTGAATTTACCGAAAAATTGGCAGAACATAAAATTGTACCTGAAATGTGCGACAATGATTATGCGGTGTTTATGGCGAGTACAGAAAACGACGAGCGTGATTTTGAGCGGTTAGCAGAAGCGTTCGCAAGCATTCCGTTGAAGAAGCCGATAAAAGATGATGCGCAAGAAATGAATTTGCGACATCATGAGAGGAAATTATCAATCAGAGAAGCTGTTTTTGCACCGCACAAAACTTTGCCCGTAGAGGAGGCAATAGGGAAAATATGCGGAGCGCCGACTGTTTCGTGTCCGCCTGCGGTGCCTGTGGTGATAAGCGGAGAAGTAATCACAGAGCAAGATGCAGAGCTCATGAAAAAATACAATATAAAGAGCGTTGATGTGGTGGATTTATAGCACTTTCTCGTACAAAAGGTAGCTGTGACCAAACATTTCGCAGTTGCCGCGATGCTCAAAGCCGTTTTTTAAGTAAGTTTTTTGTGCTGAAATATTACATTCGGCTACAAGAATGTGAACAGAATTGCAACCTTCTTTTTTGAAGATATCAAGAAGCATTTGCGTCATTAAAGCGCCGTAGCCGTGACCTTGGTAATCTCTGCCGATAACTACTCTTGCAAATTCTTTTTGAGTGCCGTCGGAAATTTGCCAACAGTCAAATTCGTCGCATATGTTTTCGTAAAGAGGCGATATAGCACCTATGACCACACCGTCTTTTTCAAGGACGTATAGGCAATTATGATCAAAGTCAGTATCTATCTCTGTGATAGTCGGGTATTCATCGTCCCAGACGGAGCCTTCGAGGCCGATAACTGATTTATAAAGAGATAATACTGTTTGTTTTTCATTTATTAAAGCCGGTCGCAGAGTAATCATAAAAAGCCTCCTTCGTTATGAGCAAAAACTTAATAAGGGCGGAGTATTGGAATTAATTTAATTGCTTTTATAGTAGAATTCTATTGCATTACAAATAAATTGTGCTGTGCCTTCTGCGTTTTTATCAATATTTCTTTTAAAACGCTCATCGAGAACATACATTTGTCCAAGTCCGGCAAGAATTTCGTTGGTGCAAGTATAATAATGTTCGGAAATATGATTTTGAAGTTTTTTTACAAGTGTTTGTGCCTCTTCTGAGTCCGGGGAAGCATCTTTTTTCATGCAGTCAGCAAATTCTGCCATAATATCATTCATTGTGACGTTCGGTTTCTTTTGTTCTTCAGCTTTGAGTGTTTCGTCGATTTTTAAAAACATACGTACATGTGGAATGCCGTCTTCTAAATATTCCTCGGAACATTGCACAAACCCTACTTTTTGATATACAGGCACTGCATATTTTTGTGAGCTGATTACCAATGCATCGGCATTGAATTTTTCTTTGGCAACCATAATTGCTTCTTTTAAAAGCCATGTAGCAAGACCACATCTGCGTTTTACGGAAATAACTCTGCCTATAGAGGCTTCATTGTAACGCACTCCTTTCGGTAAAACGCGAAGGTATGCCTGAATACCGTCTGCATCTTTCAGGTATAAGTGATATGCGGTTTTGTCTGCCTCGTCAATGTCTTGATATACACAGTTTTGTTCAACGACAAATACTGCAGAGCGCAGCTTATATATTTCAAAAAGTTCTTCTGTGTTCAATTCGCTGAAATGTTTTATGACAACTTGCATTATATTTTCTCCTTTTTGAACGGCATTGTATGATTGCCTGATTCTGTTAGCATTATACTCTTTTTGCAGAGTGTCATCAATGTTTATAATGTATTTTTTGCTTGACTAAAGAGTATTAAAATATTATTATGAAAGTTGCGGCAGTGTTTCTTTTGGAAACACTACAGTATTTTAGGAAATGGTGAAAAATTATGTACGAAAAAGTATCATCGAGCTTGAATTTTGTTGAGAGAGAAAAGAAAACGGAGAAGTTCTGGGAAGAGAACGATATATTCCGTAAAAGTATAAAACTCCGCGAAGGTGGAGAGACATATACATTCTATGACGGACCGCCGACAGCAAACGGCAAACCGCATATAGGTCACGTTCTTACTCGTGTAATAAAAGATATGATTCCCCGTTACAGAACAATGAAGGGTTATCATGTTTTGAGAAAGGCCGGCTGGGACACACACGGTCTGCCTGTTGAGCTTGAAGTTGAGAAGCTTCTCGGTCTTGACGGTAAAGAGCAGATTGAAGAATACGGACTTGAGCCTTTCATTAAGAAATGTAAAGAAAGCGTATGGAAATATAAGGGCATGTGGGAGGATTTCTCAGGCACAGTAGGCTTCTGGGCTGATATGGATGACCCTTATGTAACATACGATAATAACTTTATTGAATCAGAGTGGTGGGCACTTAAGAAAATTTGGGAAAAGGGCTTGCTTTATAAAGGCTTCAAAATTGTGCCGTATTGCCCTCGTTGCGGAACGCCTCTTTCAAGCCACGAGGTAGCGCAAGGTTACAAGGACGTAAAAGATCGCTCTGTTACCGTTAAGATGAAAGTTAAAGGACAGGAGAATACGTATTTTCTTGTGTGGACAACCACACCGTGGACATTGCCATCAAACGTGGCATTGTGCGTAAACCCTGATGTTAAATACGTTAAGATTAAAACAGAAACCGAAAATTACATCTTGGCAGAGGAGCTTATAGCTTCAAACATAGAAGGCGAGTATGAGATTCTTGAAAGCTATGTTGGCTCTGATTTAGAAATGATGGAGTACGAGCCTCTTTATTCATTTAAAGAGCTTGACGGCAAAGCATATTACGTTACATGTGATGGCTACGTTACAACTTCTGACGGTACAGGTATTGTACACATTGCGCCTGCATTCGGTGCAGACGATGCTTTGGTAGGAAAGAAATACAAACTTCCGTTCCTGCAACTCGTTGATAACAGAGGACAGATGACAGCCGAGACCACGTGGGCAGGCACATTCTGTAAAGACGCAGACAAAGAAATTATAAAAGACCTTAACGTCAGAGGATTGCTTTTCAAGGTTATTCCTTTTGAGCACTCATATCCTTTCTGCTGGAGATGTGACACACCGCTTATTTATTACGCAAGAGATTCGTGGTTTATAGAAATGACTGCAGTAAAAGATGGGCTTATCAAAAATAATAACAAAGTAAACTGGATACCGGAGTCAATAGGCAAAGGCCGTTTCGGAGACTGGCTCAAGAACGTGCAGGACTGGGGAATCAGCCGTGACCGTTATTGGGGCACACCTCTTAATATTTGGGAGTGCTCATGCGGCCACCGCCATGCAATAGGCTCGATAGAGGAATTGAAATCCATGTCGGACAATTGCCCTGATGATATTGAACTCCACAGACCTTATATTGACGCAGTGAAAATACGTTGCCCTGAGTGCGGCGGCGAGATGACACGTGTTAAGGAAGTTATAGACTGCTGGTTTGACTCAGGCGCAATGCCTTTTGCACAATGGCATTATCCTTTTGAAAACAAAGATATTTTTGAAGAGCATTTCCCGGCTGACTTTATTAGTGAAGCCGTAGACCAGACAAGAGGTTGGTTCTATTCGTTGCTTGCTATTTCTACGTTGATTTTTGATGAGACACCGTATAAAAACGTAATAGTTCTCGGCCTTGTTCAAGACGAAAACGGTCAAAAGATGTCTAAATCAAAAGGCAACGCCGTTGACCCGTTTGATGCTCTTGAAACTTACGGCGCAGATGCTATTCGTTGGTATTTCTACTCTAACAGCGCGCCGTGGCTTCCGAACAAATTTTATGCAAAAGCAGTAACGGAAGGTCAGCGCAAATTCCTGGGTACGCTGTGGAATACTTACGCTTTCTACGTGCTTTACGCGAATATTGACAAGTTTGATCCTACGCAATACTCGCTTGATTATGACAGGCTCCCTGTAATGGACAAGTGGATTATTTCTCGTCTCAACACTGTTGTTAAGACTGTAGATAACAACTTAGAAAATTACAAGATAACCGAGACTTCAAAAGTGCTCCAAGATTTCGTAGACGAGCTTAGTAACTGGTATGTCAGAAGAAGCAGAGAGCGTTTCTGGGTTAAGGACATGACACAGGATAAGATAAATGCTTACTTGACTCTTTATAATGTACTCGTTACGTTGGTTAAGATTTCTGCTCCTATGATTCCTTTCATGGCAGATGATATTTACAGAAACTTGGTTTGCAGTGTAGACAAGACAGCTCCGGAGAGTGTTCATCTTTGTGACTTCCCCGTAGCTGATGAAAAACTTATAGACAGCAAGCTTGAAGAAGATATGGAGCTTGTTCTTGAAATAGTTGTTCTCGGTCGTGCAGCAAGAAACAATGCTAACATCAAGAACAGACAACCTTTGGGTAAAATGTTCGTTAAAGCAGAGGATGCACTTAATGAGTTTTATTCTGCAATTGTTTCAGAGGAGCTTAATGTTAAAGATCTTGAATTTACACAGGAAGTTGGCGCGTTCACTTCTTATACGTTCAAGCCGCAGCTTAAGACTTTAGGACCTAAGTACGGTAAAGACCTTGGTAAGATTCGTACAATGCTCACAGAGCTTGACGGTAATGCGGCTATGGCAGAGCTTGATTCCAAAGGTACGCTTACGCTTGACTTAGGTGACAAAGAAGCTGTTCTTACAAAAGAAGATTTGCTCATTGATATGGCTCAAAAAGAAGGCTTCGAGGCTGTTTCTGACAGAGGTATTACTGTTGTAATAGACACAACTCTTACTGATGAGCTTATTGAAGAGGGCTTTGTTCGTGAAATTATCAGCCGTATACAGACAATGCGTAAAGAAGCCGGCTTCGAGGTTATGGACCACATCTGTGTATATCAAAAGGGCAGCGAAGAGCTTAAGGCATACATGGATAAGAACAAAGCAATTATTTGCGAGGAAGTTCTTGCAGACAGCATGGATTTAGCTGTAGAGCAATTCCCTGAGGGCGCTTACAGCAAAGATTGGAATATCAACGGATTCGATACAGAGCTTGCTGTGAAGAGAGTTTGATTAAAGATTAAGATTAAAGTAATTAGTTTTTTTGACAAACTTGAAGACTGAACATATAATAAGAATAACTTCTCCCACGAGCTTCTATAAGCGCAATACTGTGGGCGGTCTGATGTGGCTGTAAAGCCTAAAAAAGCTCCAAGATTCATATGAGTCATGGAGCTTTTTATGTTGCAAGTTTACGTAGCAGCTTAAGTGATTTCAACTATAGCAATAGATTTATTTTCTGCACAAGAAATGCGTTTTCGTGTGTTGAGAGAATTACTATTTTTTTATTATATTTAAATCTATTTCACCAAGTTCAGTAAGCTTTTCAATAATATCCGCAATTTCCTTTTTAACGGTATCATTTTCTTCTTTTAGACCTGAGTGTTCGATATAGACAGTACTTTCTCCAAGCTTAAATTCGGCAAAATAAATAACGATGTTTGCATCGCCGAATAAATAACCGGCTTCTACGGAAATACCGTTTACATTGGAAGTGAATGAGTACCATCCGGGATCTACTTTACACGAATTGCTGTAAACAGGAGTTGCAATGAGCAATGTCTTGCCGTTAATATAGCCTTCTATGCTCCAAACATTTTCGTTATCCGGGTCAAACATGACCGTTGCCTTTGTCACAGGTAATTCTTTAAACAAAGACTTTATTTCACTTTCTGATAAATCGCGAACCTCACCAGACCCAATCATATTTGCAACACCTACATGTGTGCTTGCGTTGAATATCAGGATATCCCCGTTGTCGAGCTTTACATACTCTCTGCCAATGCTTAAAAATAAGGAAACACATAATATTAAGCAAGCGGCAACAGCAGCTAATGTAATCCATATTTTTCTGGATTTTATCATTTTTCCTCCGTTATAAACAGTAGCTTCGTCTACATGTTTTGAGCTTATATTTTGAATTGTTTCGGAGATCTTTTCCCTTTTCATAGAACTACACCCTCCTTGATAAGATGCTTTTTCAGCTTGTTTCTTGTACGAGAAAGTCGAACAGATACATTATGGTTGCTTGTTTGAAAGAGCTTTGCAATATCATCGATAGACTCTGAATGCCAATAACGACGAACAAACATAATTCTGTTATCTTGATCAAGAGTGTCAAGAAAATCATCAATAATACGCGCAGTTTCAATAGCATTATACTCAGCTTCGACCGAATCTTGAGAGGGAAAACACTCTTCAAGTTCATCCAAAGCCGTATCATAGATGCTATTTCTCTTTGCAGCAGTATTTTTGTGATACTTCTTAATGGCAAGATTACGAACAATGCGGCAAACGTAGCTTATTAATGGATTTGGTTTTTGAGGCGGTATTGTATTCCAAGTTCCAAGATAAGCATCGTTTACACATTCTTCGGTATCTTGTTGACTATTGAGTATATTAAAAGCAACTTTTGAGCAAACGGATCCATATTTATTAGATAGTTCTGTGATTGCCTGTTCTGAGCGCTCATAGAACAATTCAATTATTTTACTATCCTCCATTTTGTTCACCATCCTTTGTGCCTCAACAATATACTACGGTTTTATCAAGGAATATCTCACTGTTTTTGTTGTAAGTGAGACAAAAATTTTTCGACGTTTACATTATAGTATAGAAAAAGTGAAACGCAACAAAAATGCGTAAAGTTTGCCATCAATTATATATAAATTAAAAATAAACATATTTAGACAAGTTGACGATATATCAATATTATGATAGAATATGCATATAATATGTATATAATATGTGCATAATAATTACAGGAGGCAAATTTATGGCAACAATTAGACCCAGCTCTGATTTGAGAAATAAATATAATGAAATATCTGATTTTTGTAATCGGTTTAACGAGCCTGTGTTCATCACTAAAAACGGAAAAGGAGATTTGGTTGTTCTCTCAAATGCAGAATACGAAAGACTTTGTAGCAAGGCAGAACTGCATAGACTATTAGATGAAGGCTTGTTTGCAGTTGAAAACGACAATAGCAGTCCGGCAAGTGATGTATTTTCTGATATAGAGAGGAAGTTCGGATTTGATAGAGTATAAAATTGTTATCGAAGAAACTGCTAAGAACGATTTAGTCGGTATTATATCGTATATCAGAGACACACTTCACGAACCCAATATTGCATTGAAACTTTACGGGTCGATTAAGAAGAAAATATTAACTTTGAATAAAATGCCGTTGAGGTACGCCATTGTTAATGAGGAGCCTTATCGTTCTATGAATGTTCGCAAAATACCGGTTGAAAATTATACTGCTTTTTATATTGTTGACGAAGAAGAAAAAACAGTACATATTTTCCGAATCCTGTATAATCGAAGAGAATGGCAATTTACAGTGTGATTTTTACGAGTAAATTTTATAGTAGCCCTCTTGAGCCTGAAAACTTCTTAAAAGCCATTACAATAATGGGAATTAAGACAATATGGCAAATTATGCCCGGTATAGCATTTATAAAACCTGCGGCCAAGAAAATTTCAAAAGAAAATGTCGTGTTTGTAAGCCCCATAAGAGCAAATCTTGCTATGCCCCAAACAATTCGTCCTGCAAGCATTGAAATTATGAGATTTATGTAAATGAAGATGTTTCGTTTTGGGAAAATCCTGTATAAAAGACCTGTCATCAAACCGTAAATTGCCATCTCAAAGCACATAAACAAACAATTGGGAAAATGTGGCATTCCGAATATTAAATATCTGAGGGGAGCTGCCACGATACCGACAGCAAGGCCGTACGGCCACCCGCACAAAAAGCCACAAAGCAAAACGGGAATGTGCATGGGGGCGAGCATGTTGCCGATTTTGGGGATTTGTCCTGTCAAAAACGGTAAAATAAGGCAAAGGGCCAAACAAACAGAGGCGTAAACAAGTCTCAATGTTTGGGAAAAGTATTTTTCTTTCATAAAAAGACCTCCTTATAGTCTGATGAAAATATTACCACGGATACTGGTCCAATGTTCTGAATTCATATCCTTGCGCTCGTACGTAATCTATTATGTCGCCAAGAGCATCTGCGTTACCGGGGGAGATTGCGTGGAGAAGGAGCACTTCGCCGGGGTGAAGCCTGTTCGTTACGTATCTGAACGCTGCGTCCTTGCCGGGGAAGTTGTCTGACTCGTAATCTACGTATGCGTATGACCAGAAAATGCTTCTGTATCCCATTGAAGTCAAAAGCTCCATGGAGCTATCGTTGTATGCACCTGTTGGGTAACGAAAATACGGCGAATAATATCCGAAGTTTACTCTTAAATAATTTTCTAATTTTTGTACTTCACGTGCCATTTTTTCTCTTGTGATTTTCGAGAAATCGGGATGTGTTGTGGAATGGTTGCCTACTATATGGCCTTCATTAATCATCCTTGCAGTGAGTGCTGAATTGCTTGCGGCATACGGCAATGTTATGAAAAATGCAGCAGGACAGTTTTTTTCTTTTAACGTGTCAAGAATTCTGCCTGTATGTCCGTTCTCGTAGCCGCAGTCAAACGTAAGGTAAATGACTTTTTCTGTTGTCTTTGTATCTATCGTCAATGCGCTCCAACCCTTGGCTTTGTAGGTGTTTTGGAATTTTATGGGAACAGAAGTGTTGAGGCCAAAATAATGTCCTACTCTTGCTGTGGATAATTTGCGCGTATTTAAGGGATCGTGCACTGTGTAAGTAACCTGCTTCATAGGTGCTCGATCTGTGTATTTCGATTTGTCTCCTGTAGCTTCCTCATAATCCGCCGGAAGAACAATGTCGCCTGTGGGTATTGGCGTAGCAACCGGTGTTGCTTTAGGCGTGGCTGTGGCAGTCTGTACCGGAGTTGGTGTCGGTGTTGGTGACGGTGTTGGTGACGGTGTGGGAGACGGGGTGGGAGACGGTGTGGGTGACTGCGTATTTACTTGAGTAGCTGTGCCGGGCGCTATGGTAACAGAAGAACTGTCTGTTGACGGCGAGTGGAAAACTATATTTAAAGTAGGTACGGAAGTGCTGCTGCTATTGGAGCAACCGCACAAAAACAGCGTGCCTAATATTATACAAAATAAAAAAATCGCTTTATTCTTAATTATCAATTTATTTCACCTCTTAATGAGCTGTGGACTCTAAACGCACATCTTAATAAATTTTAATTTGGTAGTCTATTTTACCACACCATTTGGTTTTTGCCAACTCTATAGTCGTCAATGGTTCTTTTTTTATTTCCGTGAAAAGTTTACGAAAATAAAGGAGGACAGTCTAGTGATAATTTACTTGCTATCAAATAAATCATTTGTTTGTAACTATCTAAAGTTCTATATCCCCTTGCTCTTCGTTTGGCAGATTGTAT
>JAGAQK010000115.1 GCA_017622825.1 Clostridia bacterium
CAGACGCAAACTGAATAAGCGAATAACACTTTACAAGGTCTCTTGCAAGTCTATTGTCTCCATTAGTGATTTTTTTCATTAACGTAAACAACCTCTCAACATCATGTGAGCCTGTCATATTAACCTGCGCAAGGAAATTATGGCGCGGATACGTTTCCCTTATCGACTCAAACACTGCCGCAGTATTGTTACCACTTGATTTACCGTTAAAAAACGACAAAAGAGTGTCCCTGAAAACGTAGTTCGTATGTGTATGCAACTCTTTTTTGCAAAAATACATTTTTCTTTGGCCGTAACTTACTTTGTTAGATGCATTTTCCCATACTTCGCCAATTATTACTGATTTGCCCAACTCCTTGTCAGCAGCTTCACGTATCTTTTGCAAAAGCACGTCAGAAAGTTCGTCCGCAACGTCAAGGCGCCAGCCGGATATTCCGCGTTTACTCCAATATCGTACTACGGAATTCTCATTGCTCGCCACAAAGTCAGCGAAACTTTTGCTTGTTTTGTTTATTGCAGGCAAATCATCAACGCCCCACCAGCAATCATACGTGCCGTCTTCGTGAAAAGTAAACCAGTCTTTATACGGAGAATCAGGATTTTTGCAAGACTCAAAATACTTGCTGCATTTTCCTGTATGATTAAAAACACCGTCAAGAATCACGTGTATGTCTTCTTTTTTACATTCTCTTATTAAAGAGTCAAAGGCTTTATCTCCGCCTAAAAGCGAATCAACCTTATAATAATCTGCTGTATCATATCTGTGATTGCTTCGCGCTTCAAAAATCGGGTTAATGTATATTGTATCTGCCCCCAAATTTTTAATATACGAAAGCTTGTCCTGTATACCTTTTAAGTTACCCCCAAAGAACTCCCATTTTGCAATTTGACCTTTATTGTCTTTTACATAATAAGGCAAATCATACCAATCTGTATACATAAAAGAGCCGGGTTTTGCGACTGCATTTTCATCAATTCCCTTGCAAAATCTGTCCGGAAAAATCTGATATATCACAGTATTTATAAACCAATCGGGAACGTTTAAGTCTTTTTCATATACAGTAATTTGATATTCCTTTGTATGTTCTCCGCACTCGCTTGAAAACCAATAAAAATACAGACCCGGTCTTGACAAAAACTGGGCACTAAGTAAAAAATCAGCGTAGAAGAGACCATTTTCGTTATGAACGTTTTCTGAAATGAAGCTGTAATGATTTGTACGCTCATAAGCTTCATATCTAACGTGCAAGCACGGCTTACCCGGACACATAGTAAATTCGCAACGAAGCAGTACCGGTGTTTCACACGGTACTGCTCCATACGGATTTCTGTAATAAATATTTCCTGAATAATGATGTAGATTCATATCTTATACGTTCCAAATTTCCTCTGCATATCTCTTGATAGTGTTGTCACTTGAGAAAATACCGGATGCAGCAATATTAATAGCAGACATTTGATTCCATTTATCTGTATCTTTATATAACGTACCTACTTTTTCCTGTGCTTTAACGTATGAATCAAAATCACGAAGTGTAAAATAAGGATCGTTATCTACTGTTAAATGGTTAATAATAAGATCAAATTCTCTTTCTGAACCAATGCCGAAATAACCCTGCTTCATTTGGTTTATAATTCTCTGAAGTCTCGGATCTGCATTTATAACATCCATTGCTCTATAATTTCTGTTATTCTGATATGCAATAACTTCATCAGACTTAAGACCGAATAAAACAATGTTATCGTCACCAACGGCTCTGTGTATCTCAACATTAGCACCGTCAAGTGTTGCCAAGGTAACTGCACCATTCATCATAAGCTTCATATTACCTGTACCGGAAGCTTCTTTTGACGCCGTTGAAATCTGCTCACTAACGTTTCCTGCGGGTATCATAATCTGCGTAAGACTTACGCCGTAGTTAGGCATAAACACAACTTTGAGCTTATTCTTCATTGCAGGATCGCTGTTGATTTTATCTGCAACAGTACAAATCAATTTAATTGTATTCTTTGCAAGAATATATCCCGGGAATGCCTTTGCACCGAAAATAAACGTTCTCGGTGTAATATCCATATTGGGATTATCACAAAGACGGTTGTATAAATCCATTACGTGAAGTATATTCAAAAGCTGTCGCTTATACATATGAAGCCTCTTTACCTGAATATCAAAAATAGAATTAACGTCCGCTGTGATGTCATATTTATCTTTGATAAAGTTAGCTAACTGTTGCTTCTTAAGTTGCTTAACTGCTGCACACTCATCAAGGAAAGCCTTGTCCGAAGTATACGGCATAAGCTCGGAAAGTCTCAAGGGCTCC
>JAGAQK010000116.1 GCA_017622825.1 Clostridia bacterium
ATTGTTCGCTTCATCACGAATCGCCTTTAGTGAATGTTTCTCAGCAAATGCCACGCAATATTCACTGATTGCGTTCATATCCCCCGAACCATGCGGGATTAAACATATCTCTTCAAAATATTTAAATACTCGCTCTGGTTGCAAACCTTTAAGTTTATCCATTATGTCGTCCCCTTCCTGCCGTTCTGCTTGCTCCCATACCTCCGCCAAAACTGCTCTTTTGCTTTTGATTTATACCCTCAACACACGAAGCCGGCAGCTCACACAAAAACCTCGATGGCTGATTGTGTGTTGTTTTACCATAGAGCATTCTTTCTTCTGTATTTAATATATACAGTTTTCTCATTGCTCGTGTTATGGCAACGTAGCAAAGCCTTCTTTCTTCATTTATAGCATCCGGCGACTCATCAAGCGACCTGTATGACGGGAAAATGCCATCCTCAGTTCCTATGATAAACACCACCGGGAACTCCAAGCCTTTCGCACTGTGTATTGTCATCAATGTAACCTTGTTATCATCATCTGTTGAAACTTTTGTATCAGCGTCGGAGCTCAAAGATACGTACTCAAGAAAACCTGCATATGTAATATCTTCGTTTCCCATATTACGTTGTTCTATCTCATATTCCTTTGCAACTGACAAAAACTCTCGCAAGTTGTCAGCTCTTGCCTGATCTTCAATTTGAGCATCTTCCTTCTCATACTCCAAAAGCATTCCCGTTTCGTCAAAAATTCTCTGTATAAAGTCAGGAATAGACATTTCATCTGCCTGAAGCATAATTTCCGAAAACTTCAAAGCAGTATCAAACATACGCTGGCCTGAGCGGGAAAGCTCCGGGTATTCCGTAGCAGAAAGCATAACATTAAACAGAGAAGTATTTTCTCTCTCCGCGATTTCAACTGCCTTGTTGATGCTCGTCTGTCCTATTCCGCGCTTCGGCACATTTATGATTCTCTTTAATGCCACGTCATCCGCCGGATTGTTGAAAACACGCAGGTATGCTATTAAATCCTTAATTTCCATTCTGTCGTAGAATCGCAGGCCGCCGTAAATTTTATACGGAACGCCATGCTTCACCAGTGCGTTTTCTATATTTTTTGAGAGCGCATTCGCTCTGTAAAGAACTGCATAATCGCTGTAATTCATATCTCCCGCAGCCACACCTTTTTTTATCTCGCGAACGACAAAATCAGCTTCTTCGTTTTGATTATATGCTGTATAATGCACAATCTTGTCACCGGAGCCTTTTGAAGTCCACAAGGATTTTGATTTTCTGCCGGAGTTATGAGCTATAACTTTATTTGCGGCATCAAGAATATACTGAGTGGAGCGGTAATTCTGCTCAAGCTTTATAACCTTGCAATTCCTGTTTTCTTTTTCAAAGTTAAGGATATTACGAATATCAGCGCCTCTGAAGCTGTAAATGCTTTGGTCATCATCACCTACAACGCATAAATTGTGGTGTTTGGCGGCCAATTTCGATATAAATAAATACTGCGCTTGGTTTGTGTCCTGATATTCATCTACCATTATATATTTAAATCTGTTTTGGTAATATTCAAGAACGTCGGGGCATTTATCGAACAACTCCAGCGTGTTTAAAAGCATGTCGTCAAAATCCATTGCGTTGTTTTTGCGCAACGTATCTCTGTACATTGTATAGCACTGTGCCAGCATTCTGCCCTCATAATTCGTATGTGCCATTGTATCGGCGTACTGTTCCGGCGTTACCAGCTCATCTTTCTGCTTCGAAATAACGGCTCTTATCATGCCGTGAGATAGTCTTTTATCGTCGATATTCAGCCTTCTTTGACAGTCTTTTATTACGGCAGTCGCTTCACTTTCGTCATAAATCACGAAATTATCAGTAAAACCGATACGTTCTGCATGTGCACGTAATATTTTACCGCACGCCGCATGGAACGTATTAAGCCACATGCCGTTAACGTTGCCGTTTAGCAGTCGCTCCGTTCTCTCTCTCATTTCTCTTGCTGCTTTATTTGTAAAAGTAATCGCCATTATATTATAAGGCGCAACGCCGCACTCGCCTACAAGATACGATATTCTATACGTAAGCACGCGAGTTTTACCGCTTCCTGCGCCTGCAAGAATAAGCACAGGACCTTCTGTTGTAACGACTGCCTCATATTGCATGTCGTTTAATTCATTTTTATAATCCATTTTTGATTTGCCTTTCTTTTTGAGCGATTCAGTCTCCAATGCGTCCCTTGAATACTTCGTAAAGCACTACTCCTGCGGCTACGGAAGCATTCAGTGAGGACACCTCACCTTTCATGGGAATTGAAACTATAAAGTCGCACTTCTTAGTAACGAGGTTGCCCATTCCGTTGCCCTCGCTGCCGATAACGATACCGATAGGTCCCTTAAAATCCGCCTTGTAAAAAGGAACCGTTCCCGTTAAATCAGTGCCTGCAATCCACAAGCCGGCTTCTTTCAGTTCATCTATTGCCGCCGGGATATTTGGCACTCTTGCTATCGGAACGTGTGCCGATGCACCTGCTGACGTTTTCGCCACAGTGCCTGTAAGTTGCACACTTCTGCGTTTCGGGATAATTATGCCGTGTGCTCCCACTGCATCTGCCGTTCTTATAATGGCACCGAAATTATGCGGGTCTTGTATCTCGTCGAGAATTATTATAAAAGGAGCTTCATTTGCTTCGTGCGCCTTTTTAAGAATATCATCAATGTTACAATACTCTGCAGGCGCCGTATAAAGCGCAACTCCCTGATGGTTTTTTGTACCCGTAATTTCATTTAATTTATTCTTTTCAACAAATTGATAAACTATATGTTTTTCTTTTACAAGAGCGATTATGGACTTAAGCGATCCGGAAACCTCTCCCGATGCTATAATAACCTTATTAACGGGCATATCCGATTTCAGAGCCTCTGTAACGGCGTTTCTGCCATAAATTATTTCTTCATTCATCTCTCTCACTCCCGATTTCTATTGATTTTTTCAAGATGTAATCAAGCCTTTCGCTGTTGCCGGATAAATAGAGATATCCTATCAGTGCCTCATATGCGGTAGCGTATCTATAATCTACAACATCAGCATTTTTGGGTACTGTGTGCGGATGCGCATTACGTCCCCTTCGTACAACGTTGTGTTCCTCCTCGCTGAGTTCTTCTTCTAACGCATGAAGTATGTATGCCTGAGCCTTTGCTTTAACAAAGAAAACAGACTTTCTGTGAAGCTCATTTACATCACGGTATTTTCCTGTTAAAAGATAATTGCGTACATACAGCTCATAAACACAATCACCCACAAAAGCCAAAGCAAGCGGCTTCATCTGCAAAATCTCTGCCTTTGAATATTCTTTACAACTCAACTCTTCAAACAAAATCTTCTATCCTTTTCCTTTTTAATTTTTCTCTCGTCAAAGCAACGACAAGCACAACGATTACCAATAAAATAACTCCGCACAACGTAGCAAACCTCAACAGCTTGGTCGTAAGACTAGCCATTACCGCAAAATCCTTACCATCAATTACTTTACTAACGTCAAAAACCTGAAAATACGGATCTTCCCACGCATCGGTTGTATTCTCGTCAGCCGCCTTATTCACACCGTATTTTTCCTTCAATGTTTTGTTCGCTACAATTATCAAATCAAGCAATTCTCCGCTGTCAATGCGCCACAAATAGCCGTCGTCAAACCCTTGTCTATCGCTACGGAAAGTCCACCAGTGCGACAACTGCACTCCCGCTTCGATTATTGAATTTAAATACGCCTGTGTGTCAGAATAAAAATCTTCATCGTCAAACGCAAAGGCTCCATTTGTCTCTCCGTTATATAACGGTTTATCAAGTAACGCACTTTCCTGCATATAAAGTTCAAAACTGCAATTATGAACCTTACCGTCACTTCCGGTGTAGCAAGATTCTTTTGACACACCCAAACCATACGCGTGAGTACTTACAACGTCAAGTTTATCATTCAAAAGCCACAATGCCTTCAAACGTTCATCCTTGGAATCGATTTTCCACGTCAGCTCGCTCCCATTCAAAACATCTTTAAGCAAATTAAATTGGCTGCTTCTCAGAATGCTGTCTCCACTCGTTATTAAGTGTTCTTTGTCAAATTCACGAATTTTATCGGCACAATCACCGTAAAACTCAGCAAGTTGCAAAAGCGAATAACTCGGCTTACCTACTGCTTGTCCTATGTCGGCGCCAAGATTTCCCTCATTGTTAATTTCCCACATCAACACAGTGTCTCTGTTTTTGTATCTCGTTACAATTTTCTCAATGTACTTATATACATTTTGTCTCGACTCACACTTTTCATTAACCACAAGGTCATTTACATTCTCTGTGCTGACAACCCAACCATCTTCTTCAATCTTATCGTTTTTCAAAAGGAACGACTCCATAAGGCCCATACAAAATACAACTTTAATGTCATATTTATCGCACAAATCAAACATTTGATCCATTGCCTTGAGATATTTTTCCATATGAACATCATTGTACATAAGATCGCTGTAAACGTTTGAGAACGCGAATACTCTTATAGACTTAAACCCAAGCTCATTAAGCTGCTTTAACGCCGCTTCAGCCGCTTTGGACGTAAACTCCTCGCCGGGGTATTCTGAATTACTCTCATAATCACCCATAATCTGATAAAACAGATCATACTTATTAAAACTTATCTCATAATACGGCTCCCCGTCCATATACAACTTGCCGCCCACATTTCTGAGGATACCGTCTTTTTTCATAGTGCCGGTTGTGATTACAACCATGTTAGCGTTGTCATCCCACCACACCTTGGCATTCAATGCTTCACTAAAGAAGTTGGGAGAAGCCATTATTACTTTGCTGATTTTCTCAGGTGCGTTTGCCAGCTCACATTCAGTGCCGTTCACCTTTATTTTTTTATTCCCGAAAACTGCTTCGACCGTAACGTTTTCGTTAGACAAAACAAAACTGTTGTTTGCTTTGTCATCATGAATCGACATACCGATGCATCGCGCCATCTGCTCTACGTCTATATAAACAGTATTCTTTTTTACAATCGGCTTATTTGCCATTGCTATTTCAATACCGTTTACAAACACCCTGATATCTTCATTTTTCTCGCTGCTTTCAACTTTAATATTAGGCATCGCACCCTTTTTTTGTGTTGAATACTGCTGCGGAAACGTCTTCCCTTTTGCAAGCACCTGAAGATTATCTATCAAAACATACGGCTTGTTCATCATCTCATCTTCGCCCGATGAACTCTCCGCCAACGACTCTACTTTTATCTGTACACTTTCTACGGAATACACACTCGCGCTACCACTGCAGTTTTCAGCCGTTAATGTGTCGTTCACGTAAATATTATACTGACTGCTGCCTCTTGTAAATTCGCACCTTATACTGTAGCGAATATTTTCCTGAAGCTTAAATATTTCTTTACCTTGGCAATCTGCCAAGATTATTTTGCCTTCTGTTTTTTTAACACTGAATGCGTTAAATTCGGCATAAGCAACGTGATCATTTCCCGGTTGTCTTGTCGTGAAAAACACATTCATTTCGTTGTTAAATTCTGAATCTGCGCGAATAGACAAGTCAATATACATTTTGGAATCAACTAATGACAGTGACCACCAACGCATATCGCCTTTACTCACTGCCAACGATCTTTTTCCAAGCAGTGCCATGTCCGAACCCACAACCTTAATTTGACTGTCTGCGGATACAAACGATGCTTCGCTACCCGGAATTGTCGCGGTAAAAGTCTTTGTTACGTCAAGACTTTCAAATGTTTTATTCATATAGGTATATATGTCTGCCGCCGCAAGAATATTAAAGGCAGGAACAGCTGCCATTGCCATAATAATCGCAAGCAGTAATGATACCCACCTTTTTTTCATTATACTTTCTCCTCTATTTCGCGCTGGAGCTCTGCAATAAGTGCACAAATTTCTTCTATAATCTGATCTTTTGGCACTTTTTTACTTACTTTCTTATCTCTTGTTGAAAGCTCTATCATATTTTCTCCCAGGGATCTTGGGCTTACAACAACTCTTACAGGCACACCAAGCAAGTCAGCATCTGAGAACATAACTCCGGCTCTGACGTCACGGTCGTCATATATTACTTCCACGCCTTTTTTGAGAAGTGTATTGTAAATATCGTCTGCTGCTGCTTTGATAACTTCATCATCTGCGCGCAAGCAACAAATATGAACTTGCCACGGTGCAATGGATATCGGCCAAATAGGACCGTAATCATCTCTGTGTGCTTCGCAAACAGACGCGGCGAGTCTGCCAACGCCTATTCCGTAGCAGCCCATAATGGGGTATTGCAAATTGCCCTCTTTGTCGAGGTACTGCATGCCCATCGTCTTAGTGTATTTCGTGCCCAATTGGAAAATATTACCAACTTCTATGCCTCTTGATACGGAAATCGTCGGTTTGCCGCAAACCGGGCAAATGCCGCCTTCTTTAATCTTGGCAACATCCACATACTCTACTTTGCCGTAGTCGCGTTCCATATTGAAATTCACGTAATGGTAATCAACTTCGTTGGCACCGCAGCAGAAGTTTGTAAGGTTTTCAAGTGATTTATCAAATACTATTGTATTTTTCTTGTTATCAAGGCCTTTCGGTCCTATAAAGCCTGCCACAATACCTGATTCTTCTGTGATTATAGCCGGATGTATTTCTTCGCCAAGGTAGTTGCGAAGCTTTGTTTCATTTACTTCTATGTCTCCGCGCAAGAATACTACAACGTATTCATCTGTCATATTTTTCTGGTACACAACTGCTTTACATGACTTTTCTACTGATGATTTCAGGAAGTCGCACACTGCTTCTATTGTTGATGCGTGTGGTGTCTCAACCTTTGTAAGCTCTGCAAGTTCTGCGTCCGGTGTGTTGACTATAATGCTGTCTGCCGCTTCCATATTTGCTCTGTAATCACATTCTGAACACACTGCTATCGTGTCTTCGCCTACCGGTGTGAGCAACATATATTCGTGCGAAACGTTACCGCCCATCATACCGGAGTCTGATTTTACCGTAACTACTTCGGGAATACCTGCTCTTGCAAAAATTCTGTTATATGAGTCGTAGCATTTTTTATAGTAATTTTCCAAATCTTCTTGTGAAGTGTG
The DNA here is from genome assembly GCA_017622825.1 of Clostridia bacterium. Classification (GTDB taxonomy): domain Bacteria; phylum Bacillota; class Clostridia; order UBA1212; family UBA1255; genus Egerieisoma. The sequence continues at coordinate 7,132 of JAGAQK010000116.1, forward strand.
GAATGAGTACGCATCTTTCATCGTAAATTCTCTTACGCGAATAAGACCTGCCCTTGGGCGCGCCTCGTCGCGGAATTTTGTCTGTATCTGGTATATCATAAAGGGATATCTTGTATAACTTATGCCATATTCTCTTACCAACTGTACGGCTGCTTCTTCGTGTGTCATACCGAGTACCATCGGTGCGTTATTTCTGTCTTTGAAACGCAAAAGCTCACTGCCTACGCTTTCAAATCTTCCTGATTCTTCCCAAAGGCTTGCTGGAAGTGCAACAGGAAAAAGTACTTCTTGTCCGTCGATTGCATCCATTTCTTCTCTGATTATCTGCTCTATTTTTCTGCATATGCGTTTTAATGGCATATATTGTGAGAAAATACCGCTTGAAACGAATTTCATATATCCGCCTCTGAGCATTAATGAATGGCTTTCTATTACACAGTCAGCCGGCTTTTCTTTAAATCTGTCGCCTACAAGCTTGTCTAACTTCATAACTTTATCTCCCGGTAATTTTATTTGTATTTTTCTGCAAAATACATTACTCTTAATTATACAAATTTTACTTTAGAAATACAAGTGTTTTAAACTAAAAAGCGGAGCGCTTTTTATAAAGCTGCTCCGTGATTTTGACTGTTTTTGACTTTTCTCACCCATACCCGGCGATATTCGTCTTGATTCGTCATTAACCTTTTGATGACTGTGTTGTATGCTCAACTACCCATTTATCAATCTTGCCTTCTTCAATCAAACGATTGATAACTTTGTTTACAGTATCAAGAAGTTCTTTGTTGCCTTTTTTAACTGCAACAGCATAAGATTCATCTGTTTTGCTGCCGTCTGCATAAACGAGCTCTATTGCCTTGAAATTATCATACTGACCTGCAACGATTTCTGCAGGAAGCATGTCGATAACAACAACGTCTACTTTGCCTGAATCCATATTTACTGCTGCATCTGCTGCTGAATTGTACTGTGTTACAGTAGCGCCTGTTCCTTCAAGAACACCTTTAATATGCTCGCCTGTTTCTTCGTCTTCTGTGCCGGAGATTTCATCTGAAATAATGAAGTCACCTGTTGTGCCGAGCTGTACGCCAATCTTGAGTCCTGCGAGATCTTCAATTGTCTTGATCTCTGCATCTTTCTTCATAACTATGTACTGTGTGCTCGTAGCGTAATTTACAGAAAAGTCTACTGACTCTGCTCTCTCCGGAGTTACAGTAATACCTGCAATACCGAGGTCACCTTTTCCGCTACTGATTGATGACAAAATTGTATCAAATTTAACGTTTTTAATTACAAGTTTTTTGCCCAGTTCATCAGCAATTGCCTGTGCTATCTGCATATCTACACCAACAGGTTTGTTATCTGCGAGATACTCAAACGGCGGAAATTCTGCATTTGTATATACTGTAAGCACATCTTCTTCTTTTTCGCATGACGTCAATACAAGCGCTGACATCATAAGTGCCACAACTAATAATACCGAAATAATTTTTCTTGTTTTCATAGTAATCCATAGCTCCTATCTAAAAATTTTTTGCTTAGCAATTATATCACAACCAATTTATCAGTTGCAACACTCGATTTTTTTACAAACTATTTATGTATCAAATTTTTTAAAAAAAGTGATTGACACTTGCAAATTCTTTGTGTATACTAACAAGGCTCTTAGGGGAGTAGTTCAATGGTAGAGCAACGGTCTCCAAAACCGTCTGTTGCGTGTTCGAGTCGCGTCTCCCCTGCCATAGCAAAAGGGGCTGTAAAAAAACAGTCCGAAAAAGCTCTGAGATTCATTTTTAGATACGAGTCTTGGAGCTTTTTTAATGATGTTTAGTTTATATTAATCTTTTTGTTTATTA
>JAGAQK010000117.1 GCA_017622825.1 Clostridia bacterium
GATGAACAGGCTAAAAAGATTCCTACGTGGCATTGTATAATATTGGTAAAAGACCTTGTGGGACTCAAAAATCTTTATAAACTAATATCTCTTTCAAATTTAAATTACTACCATAAGCGTCCCAGAATGCCTAGGTTTGAAATTGAAGCCCACAGAGAAGGCCTCATTATAGGCAGTGCTTGCTCAGAGGGCGAGCTTTTTGATGCCGTGCTTAATGGAGAGCCCGAAGAAAAGCTTTTCAAAATTGCTTCGTTTTATGACTACCTTGAGATACAGCCGCTTGAAAACGATATGTATCTTGTGAGAAACGGTGAAGTTGAGAGCCTTGATTCAATTAAAGATATAAACAAAAAAATCGTAGAGCTCGGTGACAAACTCGGCAAAATGACAGTCGCTACGTGCGACGTACACTTTTTGAATCCTGAAGATGCTATTTACAGGACAGTACTTCAGGCGGCACAGGGCTACAGCGACGCCGACACACAGCCGCCGCTTTACCTTAGAACGACAGACGAAATGCTAGCGGAGTTTGATTATTTGGGCGATCGTGCGTATGAGATAGTAGTAGAAAATACACGCAAAATTTCTGACGAGATACAAGTAATAAGGCCAGTGCCCGATGGCTTCTATCCTCCGGTGATAGAAGGCTCAGATGAGACGCTTCGTACAAGTTGCTACGAGAAAGCGCGCTCTATTTACGGTGAAAATTTACCGGAGCTTGTCAAAACACGACTTGAAAAAGAGCTTAACTCTATCATAAGCAACGGATATTCCATAATGTACATTACGGCAAAGGAGCTCGTTGCGGAGTCGGCACGTAATGGCTATCAAGTTGGTTCCAGGGGCTCTGTCGGATCTTCCGTTGCTGCGTTTATGGCGGGCATTACTGAGGTTAACTCACTGCCGGCTCACTACAGATGTACACACTGTGGTTATTATGAATTTCACGAAAATGAAGGATATGACTGTGGTTTCGATATGCCGGAGAAGAATTGTCCAACATGTGGAGAACTGCTTATACGTGACGGATACGATATACCTTTTGAAACGTTTTTAGGATTTAAAGGAGATAAAGTGCCTGATATAGATCTTAACTTTGCTTCGGAGGACCAGGCAAATGCACATAAATATACAGAAGTACTTTTCGGTAAGGGGAAAGTGTTCCGTGCCGGTACAATAGCCGGTCTTGCCGATAAGTCGGCGAGGGGATACGTTATTAAATATTTGCAGGAGAGGGGAAAGCAAGTTTCAAACGCTGAAATAAACCGTCTTGCCAGTGGCTTTGAGGGTGTGCGCAAGACAACAGGCCAGCACCCGGGCGGTATTATTGTAATACCGAGGGATAAAGAAATATATGATTTTACTCCCGTACAGCATCCTGCTGAGAAAGAAAATTCTGATACTATAACAACGCATTTTGACTATCATTTCCTCCATGATAACATTTTGAAGCTTGATATTCTCGGACACGAAGGTCCTGCGATGCTTAAATTACTGGAAGAATATACGGGTATTAACAGCCTGACAGTAGATATAAATGATGCAAAAATGCTTTCTCTATTTAACTCGTCGGATGCTTTGGGGCTCAATCATGAAGTGCTTAAAAAGCCGATACCGCTTGGTACGCTTGGTATACCTGAAATGGGTACGGGCTTTGTTACCAAAATGCTTATGGATACGCGCCCGTCTACTATCTCGGAGCTTGTGCGTATTTCAGGTTTGTCGCATGGTACGGACGTATGGAATGGCAATGCACAGACGCTTATTGCAGAAGGCACATGTACTTTGTCTCAGGCAATATGTTGCCGTGATGATATTATGCTTTATCTTATAAATAAGAATCTTGATAAAAAGATGTCATTTGACATAATGGAGGCTGTAAGAAAAGGAAAAGGACTTAAACCCGAATGGGAAGCTGCTATGAGAGAGCATGACGTGCCTGAATGGTATATAGATTCTTGTAAAAAGATAAAATACATGTTCCCTAAAGCACATGCAGTCGCGTACGTTACGTTGTCTCTTAGGATAGCCTGGTATAAGTTATACGAGCCTGTAGCGTATTATGCTGCTCGTTTTTCAATGAAAATTGATGATTTTGACGGTGCATCAATGATTCACGGTCTTGATAAAATGTACGGTAGGATGGCGGTGCTTAACTTAATAAACGGTGATGTTGCCGACATAGATACAGATGATATCGGTGCGGATGAATCGGATGAATCAGGCGGCAAAAAAGGCGAAATGAGTGCAAAGGATAAGGCACAGGCTGCGTTGTACAGTCTCCTTGTTGAAATGTATGCTCGAGGAATAGAGTTTTTGCCTGTTGATATTTATGTATCTGATGCTACATTCTTTAAACCTGAGCATGGCAAAATACGTCCGCCTATTGCTGCTTTCCAAGGAGTAGGCGGAGCTGCTGCAATGAATATTGTAAATGAAAGAAATAAGAGACTCGAAAAAGGCGAGAAATTCCTTTCGATAGAAGATTTGCAACTCAGCGCGGGCGTAAATAAAGCCGTGCTTGAAACACTTAAAGCAGAAGGCTGCTTTGACGGTTGGCACGACTCTAATCAAATATCGCTTTTTGATATGTATTAATAATAAAAATTGCTTTAAATTGTAATCTCAGCCATGATGCCGTAATGATCTGACTGTGGGTTACCGTCGTTAAGCTCTTTTATTACTTCAAATTTATTACATGATATGTTGTTGCTCAGATAAATATAATCTATAGTACAAGCTGCGTGGGGGTTATAAGCGTGAAAAGTAAGTTCGTCTGTCGTTTCTTTGGCAATTGAACGTGCATCATTTAAGAGACTTTTTGCTTTTTCGCTTGTCTCGGAGTCCGGAAGTGTATTGAAATCGCCTACGAGAATAAGAGGCATTTCTTTTCCGAAACGTTTATTTATAAAATCACATATTAATTGAATACCGTTTATGCGAGCTTCTTTACTAATGTGATCAAGATGCGTATTAACAAAGGCAAATTTCTTGCCTGTATCTATTTGCTCAAAAAGAACCCAACACGTTATTCTCAAGCATGAGGCATTCCAACCTATGGACTCTTTCTCCGGAGTCTCGGATAACCAGAAATAACCGCTGTCTAACGGTTTGAGATTATCTTTGCGCCAATAAATCGGCACGGCTTCTTTGTTATTCTGACCGCGGTATACGAGCAACTTACCAAAATCATGCAAATCTTCATCAAAAGCCTTTTCCCAATATTCGGTAACTTCCTGCATTCCTATTATGTCTGCTCCGTGGTCACGAAAAACTTTTTTTAGTAACGGTCTTCTTTGCTCATAAGTGCCGATTTGCTCTTTTTGCCAACACATTACATTTTGTGAAATAATTTTTATACTCATATTAAAACCTCTCTTCATTTAAATCTGTAGAAGCTTGCGCCTGCGAGCAATTTGTTCAATTCATGCCAAGGATTCATATCAGCATTGGATTCATTGCGAACTATATAAATCTCAGATGCAGGGGAACCTCCGCGGGCAAGTAATACAAGCTTGTTGCCGTTTGCATCAGTTGCAACGTCTACAACAATATCGGGAATTCTTGAATCGGCATATATAATAACGTCTCCAACCGTTACTTCGCTTGACGATACGCTGCTCAAATTTGTTTTTAAAGAATCAAGGTTTGAATGAATCATTACGTTTTGCAGATAGTATCTGAACACGTTGTATTCGGTGCCCGTATCCACGTCTCTGTGATTGCAGTGCTCGCCGTGCTCCTTGCACCACGTTATGGTATTTCCTTCCTCAGCAAGTCTGCCGCCCTCTGTCCAGGTACGGAAATCGCACTTAAAGGCAGGTGTTGTGAGCAAATTAAAGGATATGTCGTCAAAACGACCCTTACTATACAAAAACTCGGCATAAAGTCTTACGGCTGAGTTTGAAGCTTCCTGGAGATTACTTTTATTTATAAGATCCATTGCCAAAACGCTCACGGCAGGAGCTTCTGTGTTGTTTGTCAATGTTTTAGTTGCAGAATCATAAACCAAAGGTAAAGTCTTATATTCACGAAGTGCAAATGTTCTCAGATACGAACCAAAGCTGTCGTTTGCCACTGCTACTCTCGTGTAACCTGCAGGCGGATTAAAGCGAGTGCCGATTGTCATTTCTGTCGGAATGATAGGATCCAGCACTACCTCGGGTGTGGCAGAAGGCTGAGAGGGAGTGTTGGTCGCAGAGCTTGTTATACCATTGCCCGCCTCGGGAGAATTATACTTGCTTTTTTGATGTCTGTTATAGAATATGAAGACAATAATTGTGGCAATTATGCACAGTACGCTTGCAATCATCAAAATCATATTCGATAGTGGAATAGCCCTTTTTTTGGTGTAAAAATCATCTCTCATTTTCGGTCTGCGCTCCTTCTTCTTTTGATTTGTCAGCTTTGTAATTGTCTATAAGACATTTTTTTATTGTAGGGTAAGTATACGACATATTTATAAATCCTATGAAGGACATTGTGATTAATGCATAGAGTATAAGTGAAATGTACAATGACCAGTCACCGTTTATAAAGAAAAGCGGTATGAAAACTATTACGGCATCAAGCAAAAGTATGCCGAGGTTAGGAAGCCACTTTAAAAATGCGAAAAGCATTGCATTCTTGTAAAGCTGCTTTAATGTGAGTTTAAAAGTCACTATCATAGGATACATATACATTGTCATTACTAAGAAAAGTGAAGAAAGAAATATCAGCACCACAAGCGAAATCATAAGTATCCAATCAGGGAAAACACCGTATGCTAAGGATTTTGTGCTTGAAAGAGCAAGATATACAGCAAAATCAAGTATTATTAAAAATCCGGCAACGCAGTTTATGAGACAAGCTTTAATTGAAAGCTTCAAGTTGCTTCGCGTTTTACCGATGTACTCAGTCCAAAGGAAGCAAGGCTCGCGTTTCGTAAAGCAACGCAAGATGTACTCCATACCGGCACGAAAAGGTCCTGCTGCAAAAACGGGGATTACCGTAAATAATATTACTATGAAGAAAAGCAACTTATTGGCAACTTCTGAAGATGCCTGTGATGCCCCGAGCTGCTTATCCGTGCTCAGCGAGTAAAAAAGCGATGTGGAAAGGAAATAACTCAAAACCGCAAAAGCCACCGAAATGATGTTTGGTACAAAGTAAAGAAAGTTCAAAGCGATTAACTTGTATTTTTTTGCCCACGCTATTTCCCAAAACTTGAGGAAACCGTGCTTTTCGGGGGCATTTTTGTCAATGCCTTTACCTTCCTTTGTATATCTGTCAGAGCTGAATAACTTCAATTTTTTCACCGCCACATAAATAATCATAAGGATATCGTAATAATCCAAAGTAAAGTATAGCAGAAAACTGTAAAAAATCAATTTGTAAAATACGATTCATAGTGTTAAAATAACAAACGTTGTTTTAATTTTTACGAAAGGATTTGTAAATTATATGGCAAATGAATTTTTGAAATTAGATTTAGAAAAAACAGCAGGTTTTTTAGGTGAGCACGAGGTGGGATGCCTCAAAGAGCAGATTGCTGCAGCTCATGACATGCTTCACAATAAAACAGGTGCAGGCAATGATTTTACGGGATGGGTTGACCTTCCGCTTAACTATGACAAGGAAGAATTTGCACGTGTAAAAAAATGTGCAGAGAAGATAAAGAGTGACTCTGACATACTCGTTGTTGTTGGTATCGGCGGTTCGTATCTCGGTGCAAGAGCTGCAATCGACATGCTGACACCTAATTTTGACAGCATCAAGAGCCTGAGAGATAAAAACGGCACAGCCGTTCTTTTTGCAGGAAACAGCATAAGCGTTAACTACATTGCTGACCTTATGGATATAGTTGAAAGCAATGATTATAACGTATCTGTAAACGTTATATCAAAGTCAGGCACAACAACTGAGCCGGCAATAGCTTTCCGTATTCTCAAAGAATTTATGGAGAAGAAATACGGCAAAGAGGAAGCTGCAAAGAGAATTTACGCTACGACAGACAAGGCAAGAGGTGCTCTGAGAACGCTTGCTACACAAGAAGGTTACGAGACGTTTGTTATTCCCGATGACGTTGGCGGCAGATATTCAGTGCTTACGCCCGTTGGTTTGCTTCCTATAGCTGTTGCAGGCATTGATATAGACAAAATAATGGAGGGCGCTGTTGATGCGTACCACCGTTACAACGAGAAAGATATGGATAAGAACGACTGTTATCTCTACGCTGCTGCACGTAATGCTTTGTACAGAAAAGGCAAAATGATTGAAATCATGGTTAACTACGAGCCCCAGCTCCACTATTTCACGGAGTGGTGGAAGCAGCTTTACGGCGAGAGTGAGGGCAAGGACCAAAAAGGTATTTTCCCTGCAGGCGTTGACTTCAGTACAGACCTTCACTCAATGGGCCAGTACATTCAGGACGGTATGCGCGTTCTTTTTGAAACAGTAATTGACGTTGACAAGGCTCGCCGCAGCATGACTGTAAAAGCAGACGATGCAAATCTTGACGGACTTAATTACCTTGCCGGCATGGATATAAATTATATAAATAAGCAGGCTATGATAGGAACGATTATGGCTCACAATGATGGCGGCGTTGCTAATATTGTGCTCCATGTGCCGGAAATGAATGAGTATCACTTCGGCGCAATGGTTTACTTCTTCGAGAAGGCTTGCGGTATAAGCGGATATCTTTTGGGCGTTAACCCATTCAATCAGCCGGGCGTTGAAGCGTATAAGAAAAATATGTTTAAGCTTCTCGGTAAGCCGGGATATTGATTGACAATTTTAATGCACAGACAGTGAGTTTTCTCAAAAGGGACGGTGTCTCTTTTAAGATTCCCGCAGTTAATATTTTGTAAAGTTCATATGAAAATGTGTCATAAAGTTTTTGAAAAGACTCGCAAAAATGCGGGTCTTTTTCAATTTTTGCGGTCGCTTCAATGAGGTAAAAAGCCATTACCGCAATTCGCCGTACGGAAATTTTTTGCAGCTCGCCGTAAGTGTCATTTTTGTCAGCAGCGGCGTGCGGCCATATTTCGTCTACGTAAATACCAAATAAATATAAGAGGTACTCAGGAGAGGAAACGTCAAACGTGTTTTTTGGCGTAAAACACACGGGGCTTTGAGCATAATCGTAAATGCGCGAAAGCAAATAGTCGTCATCAAGCGTTAAGTTGATAAAACCGCTGTCTTTTTGGACGCGAAAAATGCCGGGAACAGACTCCGGCATTTCGTAAAAAGGGTGCAAGCTTTGTACGTCGCCGAAGCGAGTATCTTTTGTGCCCGAAAAATATTTGCAAATTAATTCAAAGTCAAAATTATGTCCTGCAAAGTACATGCTGTGTCACCTACGTGTGTCGTGATGTTTCGTTTTTACGTGAAAAAGCAAGATTAATAAGCTCTGTGATGAGACTTTTAAATGACATGCCTTCTGCTTCCCACATTTTACTATACATGCTGATTTCTGTAAATCCCGGCATTGTGTTAATCTCATTGAGTAGCACCGTGCCGTCTTTTTTTAAGAAAAAGTCAACGCGGGCAAGACCGGAACAGTCGAGCGCATTGTATGCTCTTAATGCGAGATTTTTTATGCTTTGCGCCGTTTCAGGGGGGATGTCGGCCGGTATGCACTGCCGGCTTTCGTTTTTTATGTATTTATCTTCATAATCATAAAATTCTTTTGACGGGATTATTTCGCCGGGAGCTGCGGCTTTTGCGTTACTGTTTCCGAGCACGGCGCATTCAATCTCGCGCCCGTCTACGAATTCTTCTACGAGCACTTTGCGGTCGAATTTTTGCGCATCAAGCAAAGCTTCGTGCAGCTTAGCTTCTGTTTTTACTTTGTGAACACCTACGGAAGACCCGCCGCCCGCCGGTTTTACAAAGCATGGGTAGCCTATTTTTTCGGCTATTTCGGCATTGTAGGCATTTATATCTTGCTCTAAAACGTGACGATAAACCGCTACGTACCGGCATTGCGGGATTTTTGCGTATCTGAGTATACTTTTTACGCAAAATTTATCCATACATGCGGCTGACGAGAGTATTCCGCAGCCAACATAAGGCACACCCAAAAGTTCAAGCAAGCCCTGAACAGTACCGTCTTCGCCGTTTTGACCGTGTAAAACAGGGAAAACTACGTCGCAGCTTGAAATTATATCCAAACAATTGCCTATGGGATTTTGCGCTTCGTAAGCGATGCTTTTCTCCCACGAACCGTCAGGAATTGCCTCGGCTGCACCATAATATGGCAGCCACATACCTTTTTTTGTTATTCCTATGGTGACAATCTCAAAAAGCTCTGTGTCTATATTTTTTATCACCGAATAAGCTGATTTTCTTGAAACGTTGTGCTCAGCGGACTGGCCGCCGAAAAGAATCGCGATTTTCATTATTCGAGCTCCGTTTCAAGGAAAACGTCTACCGAATAATCAGTTAAAGGCAGCGCGCTTTCAATATCTGTTACAATTTCAGTATTCCTGAGCAGTTTTGAAAAGTTGCACGAGGAATTCTCGATTTTTTTGCCGTCATACGTGATTGCTACTTCATTTACGTTTTTAAATTCTGTCAGCGTATTTGCTATCGAATACGCTATGAAAATGGCGTCGTTGCCGAGCCCTTTAGCGAAAGCTTCGTTGAAATCTACGTATGCCACGCCTGATTTGATTTTTATACTGTTTAATTTTGTCCCCTCCGGAAGTGTTTTTACGAGACTGGTGTTTGAAGGTCCGGATACCATCATATCTACAATTTTACTTGCAAGAACATCAATTTTTCTGTCTTTGTCAGTAAATTGCAACAATTTTGTTTCGCTGCAGAGTTTGTCGCCGCGTGCAGTTTTGTAGTAGAGCTTAACTTTTATGCTGTTATTCAAGGAAGCCGCTTCTGCTTCGGTCAAAGTAAGACTGCTGACAGGGCTGTATTCGTCGTTTTGCAAACCGCTTCCCGTTTCTTCGGAATTTTTGCGTGTACTGCAACCGTTTAACGCAAAAACGAAAAGTGTCAGCAATAAGATAAACATTGCAATTGATTTTTTGAAATTCATATGTGAGCACCTCTGTAAAAATAATGTAGTACATTTGTATTAGAAAAATGTCATTATTATGCAAAAAAGTGCTTGAGTTGACAGTAGGTTACAAAGCGAATATACTTCGTATGTCATTAGTACTTATTAAAAATATAATTCGGGAGGTAAAAATGAAACTGCAAGGTAAAACTATAAATTTTTTAGGTGACAGCATAACTGAAGGTCACGGCACAAGCGACAGCTCCAAGCGGTTTACCGCATTGATAGAAAAACGTTGTGGGTTAAAAAAAGCAAATAATTACGGTATCGGAGGCACACGTTTTGCAAAACAATTCAAACCTTCTGAAAATCCACTGTTTGATAAGGATTTTTGCGGCAGAGTGTGGGAAATGGATAAAAATGCTGATATTGTGGTTGTTTTCGGCGGCACAAATGACTATGGACACGGAGATGCTCCTTTTGGTTCTTTTTCTGACAGAACAAAGGATACTTTTTGCGGTGCTTGCCATCAATTAATGAGGGATCTTGTAAGGATATACACAGGAAAACCCATTGTGATAATTACGCCGCTTCACAGGCTTTATGAAGAAAGAGAAGACGGAGAAAATCTTGAAAATTATGTTGATATAATAAAAAAGACAGCAAAGTATTATTCTTTGCCTGTACTTGATTTTTTTGCTGAAAGTGGCATACAGCCATGCGTTGATGAAGTGAGAGAAAAGCTGTGTCCGGACGGATTGCATCCAAATGATGAGGGACATGAAATAATGGCAGAGAAAATTATAAGTTTCTTAGAAAGATTATAAAACAACGGGCGGGAAATATTTCCCGCTTTTTTACATTTAAAAACAAAAGCAGTAAAATATATCTCCTTTAATTATACGGGGCTGACAGTGCTCCGAAAAAGGAGGTTGAAATGTCAAAATACATAAATGATTATGGTATGGCAATAACCGTAAAAGCTAAAGAAAATGATTTTCTGTTTATTGATGGTATAGACAGGAAACAGTACATATATTTGCTTTCGATTAAATTTTCAGAGCTCTTTTCCGGTAAAACGAGATTGCTTGTAGCAGGTCTTAACAGTAATAGTGCGGTTTTTGTTTTTGACGGAGGCAAAGAGGATACGTTAAGAGCTACTATACGCAAAGTCCATATATCGTACTCGTCATACAGGCGTAACAGAAAAAAACCGGTACATTTCGCTCCGTCAAGGGTAGAAACTCTTGAAAATGTTAAAGAAATAAATAACAAAATTAATAATGTGAGGACGATATGCGACTTTGTATGCACAAATTTTGCTGATTGAATAAAATTACCGTAATAAGGAAAAAATAACTGATGCAAATGTAATTTGCGTTTATTATTTGCGGAGGTTATTTTATGAAAAAAAAGAAAATTTCATTGGCGTTTATTGTGTTATGTATAGTTTTTGCGTCGGCTGTTTTTGTTTCTGCCGAATACAATTCACGTAAATACGCCGAAAACGTGCTGAGATTTCACGTTATTGCAAACAGCAATACGATGCAAGACCAGGCGTTGAAGCTAAAAGTCAGAGATGCGGTGGGCATTAAGGTAAGCGAATTGTCACAAAATTCATTGAGTGCAGACGAAATGGCCGCGGTGGTAGCCGAGCATTCCGTAGAAATAATTGAAACAGCAGAAAAATGCATAAAAGAAGAGGGCTATGACTATAAAGTAAAAATCGAAATAGGAGAGTTTTACTTCCCGACAAAACATTATTCGGGCATGTCGCTGCCTGCGGGTGAATACGAGGCCGTGAGGGTGGTTATAGGCGAAGGATGTGGCGAAAATTGGTGGTGCGTGCTGTTCCCTCCTCTATGCTTTTCGAACGGTAATGCAGTGGAAAGTTTTGAAGACAGTGGAGCAGAAAATGAAAAAATAACTGTAAAATTTAAAATTACGGAGGTTTTTCAGGAAATAAAGCATGGGTTTAAAAATATATATCAAAAAATTTTTAAATAGGGTAGATAAAATTTTTGAGGTGTGGTAGAATAGTTTCGTCTCAATATCAATGGGGAGGTTACTGTACCGTGAGCAGAGAGCTTAATCTTAAAAAAATAATAAATGTCATAAAAGCAAAAATAATCATTATTTTAATTGTAGCTGTTGTTTTTGCCGTGGCAGCTTTTGCGTATACAAAGATTACCGTTGTGCCGAGATATGCATCTGTAATTAAGTTCTGTTTAAAAAGTGATATATCAATGTCAAGTACATCCGGAGCAAATGAAAGAAATCAATATATGTATGCCAATGAGCTTATGGCAACGTGCCTGGAAATATTGAGGACTACAGATGCGTACGTACAAGTTAATGAATATTTACATGATTATGCACCTCAGTATATGAATAAGATAGTGACAAGTTCCAATATAAGCATAGTACAAAACGACGAACTCAGTAACGTTATTCACGTCAGAATAGTAACAACAGACCCACAGTTATCATATGATGCATGTTATGCATTTGAGAGTATGGCAATAGAGAGAGTTACAAAGGCCGGTAAGCTTACACTTGAGAGAATAGATTCTCCTCAAAAAGCAGTTACCCCGATATCTTCCGGTGCTTTAAGAAATGCTGTTCTTGCTTTTTGTATGGGATTTGCACTTGCTTCTTTGGTATTTGTCTTAAAGGTAGCTTTGGATAATACAGTTAAAGACGGTGCCGTTGTTTGTGAGGATATGGGAATTCTTCTGCTCGCTGAAATTCCTGATATTTATCAGGCAACAGAAGCAGATAAAATTTATGAAGCAAGAATTCATCCGATGAAATAAGTGAGGGTATTGTATGGCGAAGAAGAAAAATACATTAGAAACATTTAAATTAGTTACAGAAAAAGGTTTCCCTTTTGCGGCTAAAGAGGCGTACAATGCTTTGAGAACAAATTTGCAATATGCACTGTCTCCTACAAATGGTAAAATCGTTGCCGTGACTTCTTCTAATGCAGGAGAGGGTAAGTCGACAGTATCAATAAATCTTGCATTGACAACGGCACTTACATCAGCAAAAGTACTTTTGATAGACGCAGACTTGAGAAGACCTACGGTTCACAAAAAATTGGGACTTGATAACAGTACGGGTCTTTCGAGATTTATTGTTGGTTTTGAGACTATGACGGAGTCTTTGAAAAGAAACGTGATGGAGAATCTTGATGTTATGACGTCGGGACCGATTCCGCCAAACCCTTCAGAATTACTTGGCTGTGATAATATGAGAATCTTTTTGCAGAAAGCAAGCGATTATTATGATTACATAATAATTGATACACCTCCTATAAATATAGTAACGGACGTTGCCGTTATGTCTGATTCAATATCCGGAGTGGTTCTTGTTACAAGTTATGCAAAAACAACGTTGGATGATGTTAAAAAATCAAGTGTTGCTCTTGAAAAAGTTAATGCCAAATTACTTGGTATGGTTGTAACAGGAGTAGAGAGAAAACATTCGAGTTATAAGAAGGACGCAGTTTCCTCTTATTACCAATCAAATGATGACGAGTAAAGGATAAATATGGGGTATATTGATTTTCACACCCACATATTGCCGGATATGGACGATGGGGCCGGCAATTTGGAAATTTCATACAGTATGTTAAAAAAAATGGCAGATGAGGGAGTTGACGTGCTTTTTGCAACACCTCACTGCCTTTTGTCCCGAGAAGAAGAAAAGTCTTTTATTAAAAGACGAAGAGCTTCTTTTGAAAGCTTGAAATCTTATTTGGCAGAAAAAGATTGTGATTTTAATATGCCGGATATAAGATTGGGCGCAGAAATAAGGGTTACACGCGAGATGAAACCTTTTGAGAATGTTGATGAACTTGCGTTGGAAGGTACAGATTTATTGCTTTTTGAGCTTCCTTTTGGGGAATACAGCGCCGCGTACGGAGAGAATATATATAATTTTTCATTAAAAGCAAAGAAAATTCCCGTGCTGGCACATATGGAGAGATACATCAGTATATACAGCGAGTCTGATTATAACGATTTGTTCTCAATACCGAATGCTATTTGCCAAATAACAACGGATTTTGTTAGTGATAAAAAAGCTGCAAAGTTTACTGCAATGCTTATAAGGGATGAATTTCCATTGGTTTTTGGCAGTGATTGTCATAATATGAAATCAAGACCTCCTTTTATGGCAAGCGCATTTGAGAAAAATAAGAAATTTTGCTCAAAATATAAAATTTTGGAGTACACTATGGAAGGATTGTTTGAATTCCAGAATAGATTGATTTAATTACGGGAGATGCCTTAAAATGACACTTCAAGAAATGGGCGTATCATATTTTAAAACATGGAAGGGCAAAGTGCTGCTGGCAGTTACTGTAGTGGTAGCTGTTGTTTTCGTGTGCTTTTTTGCAAATACACTTGCAAGCAATACGTACGTACCCAAAGAAGGCGAGAGTGTAGTCGAAAAATACTCGGGAGACAAAGGCGGCATTGATGACAGTATAAACAAAATTCAAAGGGCATTGGCATATAAATCCCTGACACCGAACCTGACTGAGTGGATTTCTGATGAGTCCGATTTGTCAAAGGGTATATTTTGTATTACAACAGAGAACTATGAATATATTGTTTGCAGTATTAATGCTGATAATATCGCAGAAACAGAAAAAACGCTTAATGACTACAATTACATTTGGGTAGATTCTGCAAGAGATGATTTTTATGCAATAATTAACGTTTCCGGTAAAAACGTTTCGTTAAAAGATTATTACGTGCTCGTACGAGACGAGACAGGTATATACGCTTCAAGGGCAATTTTTAATTTTTATGAAGCGGAGACGGTTGATATTACCGATGCCACTGTAATTGGCACTATACTTGCCCCGAACGCAGAAGTTACGTACGAAAACGCTACGCTTTACGGACAGGTTCAGAGCAAGTCGGTTAAAGGAGAAATAAAATACCACAAAGATATACGCTTTGCCGGATATAAAAAAGTAATGGATAATCTCAACGTAATATCATTGAAAAATGATGCTGTAAGGATAGCTGCAATAGAATACCTTATAAACAACAATGAAGATGGCAGATATTCAGATTATACAGCCTCAAGCAATATAAGAGTACGAGATATTAATGCCGTTAAGAAGTTGAATATACATGCACCGGGCGTTACGTATGAAGAACTTGAAGCAGATTTGGCCGGTTTCCCTAATTTGGAGGAAATATCAATTAGTAACGGGGTACTTCAATCTTTTTCTCTTGAAAAGCTTAAAGGGATTAAGTCTTTGTCGATAACAGACACAAATATTGAGACGCTTGATATATCGTTTGCGGCTGAGCTTGAAAGACTTGTGCTTGATAATAATAAATCGTTAAAGACATTGGATTTTACTAATAACAGCAAGTTGAAAATATTGAGTTATTCGGGTACACCTTTGGGCTGGATGGATTATTCCGTATTACCGGAGCTGTACTATCTTGATTGCAGTTATTCTAATGTGGATGCATATTTAACCATTACAGGAGAAACTTTGCAAAACGTGAAAATGCTTGATATTTCAGGAAACGGTGATATACAGACGTTTTATATTAATACGTTCCCGAAACTTGAAAAGGTAAACTGTTCAAGATGTTGTATAGTAAATATTGACTTTACCGGAATGTCAAATTTGCAGTATTTTAAGGGAAGCTACAATAGATTTACAAGCATTGATTTTAAAGGCGCAGAAAATCTTAAGTATATAGAAGTGTATGGCAGTACTGTTGTTGATATAGATGTGAGAGGTTTGAAGCCTGAACGTATTTTCTGTACTGCGCAGATAATACAAGATGAGATTGAAACGGAGGTGGATGCTAATGGCACAGAACAACAAAAAGAAACAGAAGCAGAGTCTAACGGGTAAAGCTTTTTATATTGCAACACAAACAATTTTATGTGCGATTCTGTTTTTTACTGCCGGAATGCTGACTGATAAGGGTTATGCATACGTTTCGGAGCGTGAAGATAATGAGCAGATACGCAATGAACTTGGCATTACATTTAGTACCGCAGCTCCATCAACTACTCCGTCTGCTGCGGGAAGTACGGCTAAGCCTGTACCGGAATATCCCCTTGCAACACCACCGCGCTACACTTATCCGGAAGGTATAACGAATGAACAGCTTAAGGAATTAAAAGAAAGAAATAATGATTTCGCGTTTTGGATGTATATAGGTGATACTACTATAAATTACAACGTTATGCAGGCAGAAGATAATGATTATTACCTTCACAGAAATATGGATGGTAAATATGCTGATTCAGGATCGCTGTTTTTGGATTTTCGTAACGATGCTGAGACGCTCAAAGGACATACTATTGTTTACGGGCACAATATGAATGACGGATCAATGTTTGGTAATCTACTCAAATATTATCAGGACTCTTCAGGTAATTATTTGAAAGAACACCCGTATATGTATACTTATTCAGAGAACGGAGTCGGCATTTGGGAGATTTTTTCAATATATGAGACTACTACGGATGAGTATTATTTGCAGACTAATTTCTCATCAAACGAGGAATATTACAGATTTATAAAGGATTTACAAAACAAGTCTTTTTTTAAAACAGATTTATTATTAAAGGCGACAGATGATGTTATGACACTTTCTACGTGTTATAAATTTCACCATGCTAACGGCCGACTTATAGTAAATGCAGTGCGCGTAGGTACGAGCATTCTTAATTGATAAACGGAGAGAATAACAGGGATTGATATGAATATACATAGAATTGAAAACAATTTATATAAAAAAACTGCTGTCCCCGGATTGTTTATTAAAGAATATTTGCCGGGATTGCCTGCTGAGGCTGTGAAGCTTTACTTATATCTCATTTATGCTTCTGAGAACGATATTAAGTGTGATGAGAATTCTTTGGCTGTATTATTGAATTGTGATGCATCTGTTGTGAGTGAGAATATTATTGTTCTTGAGAGCATGGGCCTTATTGCAACAGAAAACAACACAGTCATAATTATGGATATAGTTCAAAAGGAAATAGATAAAAATTACAGACCGCGTGTATCTGCCAGACCTGATGATTTTGACGGCACTCATCTTGAAAAAAAATATGCGCTTTCACAAGTGCAAAAAGCTATAAGTGATAAGTTTTTCTCGGGTCAAATGACTGTAGCGTGGTATAATGAGATAGAATCTTGGTTTGACAAATACGGTTTTGAACCTGAGGTTGTTTTTATGCTTTTCCAGCATTGCAGTAAAAAAGGCGCCATGACAAGACCGTACATAAGCAAAGTTGCAGAATCATGGGGTGAAAAGCACCATTTGCGTACTGCAGAACAAGTAGATGAATACGTGAAAGCATATGAGGATTACAGGGTGTTCCGTAATGAAATACTCAAAAAACTTAAGTGGCGCCGTAATATGAACGTATACGAAGAAGAAATTGTTGAAAAGTGGTTTTATACGTATAAATACAGTATGGAAATTATTGAAATTGCATTGAAAAAGTCGTCTGCAAAAAATAATCCGACACTTGCTATGTTTGATGCTATTATTACTTCTTGGTATAAAAACGGACTTAAGGATAAATGTGATATTGAAAAATATGAGGAAGAGCGTAAGAAGGCCTTTACGAAGGTAAAAAAACAGCAGAATAAGGATGATGCCGGACAGCCGCCGGTGCCACAAATGAATAATTTTGCACAGCGCAATTATGACGAGGATTATTTAAATAGTTTTATATTTGTTGCCAGTGAGGATGATAAGTGATGGTACTTAAGAAAATACATAATGAAATAGAAGCAGAATACAGTAAAAGACAGATGATGGCGAAGCAGAATGCCGAGCAAAGAAAGTCTTTTATTTACGAAACCTTGCCTGAAATTAGTGAAATAGATAAAAATTTGAATTCATTATGTATTTTAAGGGCGTATTCTATTATAAATTGTGCAGTACCTGCTGTGGTGATAAAAAATGTTCCGAAAGAGTATTTGAAATTCGGCGTAGCTGAAATTGATTGTGAAATTGAGAATTTGAAAAAAAGAAGAAGTCTTGTTTTGAAAAATGCAGGATATGAAGAAGATTACGTCGAAAATGTATTTTTGTGCAGTAAATGTTGCGATAAGGGGTTTGTAAAAGTAGGGGAAGAAGACGTTGTGTGTTCTTGCCGAAAAGAGCTGTTGGCTTCGAAATTAAAACAAGCTGCGGGGGTGCCGGAGGAGGACACTTTTGAAAAGTTTGACAGCAGCTTTTATTCTGATGTGCCTGATATGGCAAAATACGGTATGGCGGTTTCTCCGAGAGCACAAATGGAGGCAGTTTATAAAAGGTGTTTGAAGTTTGTAAATGAATTTGACAGTGCTGACACAAAAAGCATGGTTTTTGTAGGTGGTGCCGGACTGGGAAAGAGCTTTTTGGGAAATTGTATTATAAATGCTTTGACTGACAAGGGTGTGTCGTGCCTTTATATGCCTGCGACTGCATTGTTTAAGCCTTTTGCACCGGGGTATTATAATCCGGAAGAAGCTGCTGAGATTATAGATTTCATTAATAATTGTGATTTTCTTGTTATAGATGATCTCGGCAGTGAGAAGCAGACTGCCACTCGTTATTCGGAGTTGCTTGAAATATTAAATACGAGAGAATTGCGCGGCAAAATCGGATCGTGCAAGACTGTTATCACGACAAATCTTTCTCCCAAAAAGATTCTTGATTATTACGGGGAACGCGTTACTTCAAGAATATTGGGAGAGTATGATATTTTGCCTTTTGTAGGTGACGATATAAGGCTCAAAAAGAAAAGTATGTAAATTTTTATTGACAAATTAGGATATTTCGTTTAGCATAACTAAGGCTGATGGTCGATCAGTTTCAAAGAATATTTGATGATTATTCGTTCTAATTATTTACAAGTATAAAAATTAAATCTGGTTAAGGTTGGTGAACCAATGGATCTTCAGGATCTTAAGAAGAAGAAAATCGACGATTTGCGCTACATAGGTAAAATGTTGGGCATAAAGTCGATGTCGAAAATGAGCAAGCAGGCATTAATTGATGCAATTCTTGACGTAGAAAAGACTTCGCCTGCAGTGGAGACGCGAGAAGAGGATTCCGTACAACAGGAAAAAGTAAAAGCAGAAAGCGAAGAGACGGCAGAAGTAAAGGCAGAAGAAAAGCCCGACAGTGAAGCCAAAGCAGATGTTATAACTGATTCAGAGGGTGACATCGAGGCAAAAGAGCCTGCTAAAAAGAAAGAAAAGCATAAAAAGAAGAACAGAGCTGACGCTGTGAAAGAAAAACGCAGCAAACGCGGCGCTGCTTCTAAGAAGAACAATACAGAGGAGTCTGAAAACGCTGAACAAGCGGAGAAACAGGAAGAAAAACAGGAAGATAAACAAGAAGAAAACACCGAAGAAAAGATAGAGGAAAAGCGCGAAGAGGCCAAGGTACAGGATAATACCGAAGAAGTAGAAGGCTTGCTGGATATTCTTGCGGAGGGTTACGGATTTTTGCGTGTCGGTAAATACTTGTCGGGCAACAAAGATATTTACGTGCCGCCTACGCTGATAAGAAAATTCTCGCTGAAAACAGGCGATAAAATAAAAGGCAGAAGCAAAATGCAGAGAGAAAATGATAAATATCCCGCACTTTGCTTTATAAACACTATAAACGACGACCCTATTGAAGTGGCGTTGAAGAGAAAGCCTTTTGAGTCACTTGTGCCTATTTATCCTGATGAGAAAATCAGACTTGAGACAGAGAGCAATGAGTTGTCCACAAGGTTGATTGACTTGATTGCACCGATAGGTAAGGGACAGCGTGGTATGATAGTGTCTCCGCCGAAGGCAGGTAAGACGGTGCTCCTTAAGAAAATTGCAAATGCCATTACGACAAATTACCCGGATATTCACCTGATTGTGTTGCTTATTGACGAGCGTCCGGAGGAAGTTACAGATATGAGAGAGTCCGTGCAGGGCGATGTTATATCGTCGACTTTTGACGAAATGCCGGAGAAGCACATTAAGGTGTCAGAAATGGTTTTTGAACGTTCAAAGAGACTTGTGGAGCAGGGTAAGGATGTTGTTATTCTCATGGATAGTTTGACGCGACTTGCAAGAGCTTATAATATAACGATTGCACCTACGGGAAGGTCTTTATCAGGAGGTCTTGACCCGGGAGCACTTTATAATCCAAAGAGGTTTTTTGGAGCGGCGAGAAATATACGAGGCGGCGGCAGTTTGACTATTGTGGCGACAGCACTCATTGATACGGGAAGCAAAATGGATGACGTTATTTTTGAGGAATTCAAAGGAACAGGTAACATGGAGCTTCATCTTGACAGGAAACTTTCAGAAAAGAGAGTTTTCCCTGCAATAGATATCAATAAATCGGGAACAAGAAAAGAAGAACTGCTTCTCAGCGAGAAAGAGTTAAACAGCGTATTTTCTATAAGAAGGGCAATGTCGAATCTCGGCACGGGCGACGTTACGGAGATTATAGTAAGTAAAATGCTTAAAACCAAGAATAATGAAGAGTTTATAAATACTATAAAGATTTTGCCTCCGGACGGAGCAAAGAATTAAAGGTTATAACAAAAAACGGAGAGGTGTTTTTGTGACGGAGACATCAAGAAAAAATTTGTTTATCGCAATATTTGCCTTAGCAATGGTGCTGGCTTCTTTTATAGCAGCAAGCACTGTCACTACAGCTACACTGTCGGCAGAAAACATATCGGATGTGTGCTCTATGTCTCTTCACGGAGCAGATGGCAGCGAAAAGTGGTTGAGTCATACGAAACTTTTGGATGAGGAATACACTACTTACGCTTTGTTTACAAAAGGCGACGTTATTACCATTAAGAGTGAATCGCAGATAGCAGGGTTATACGTTGTATGGAATACTATTCCGGGAGAGTGGGACTTAACTGTTGACGGGAGCACGATAAAGGCCGGAAAGTACGGTTTTTTGCACGAATATATTGATATAGCGGAAGTTGCAGGTAAAAAAGCAAGTGAGATCACTATAACAGTGCCGAAAAACATGGCAGTGTGTGATATTTCCGTATTCACAGAGGGCGAACTGCCTGAGTGGGTGCAAGTGTGGCAGCCGCCGTGCGAAAAAGCCGACATTATGCTGCTGTCTACGCATTCCGACGATGAACAACTGTTTTTTGCGGGACTTTTGCCATATTATGCAGGAGAAGTCGGCGCGGCGGTGCAGGTAGTGTATCTCACTAACCATTGGGATACTCAAAACCGCCCTCACGAGCAAATAAACGGTTTGTGGACTGTGGGAGTGAGAAATTATCCTATTGTTGGACATTTTCCGGATGATGTGAGCACGTTGAACCAAACGGGTGAGACAGTGCAGCAGACGTTGGAACGAGTACTGCGCGGCGCGTATGATGAAACGGGTACTTGGGGAGAGGCTAACCTTATGGAATTTCAAGTTGAAATGATAAGGCGCTTTAAGCCGCAGGTTATTGTGGCGCACGACGTGAACGGCGAATATCAGCATGGTGCGCATATAGCTAATACGTATACTTTGCAACAAGCGCTTGCTCCGGCAGCAGATCCTTCTCAATATACGGACTCTGCTATGAAATACGGAGCGTGGGATGTGCCGAAAGTGTACATACACTTGTGGCAGGAAAATAAGATAACGATGAACTGGGACGTTCCTCTGGAAAATTTCGGCGGAAAGACGGCATTTGAAGTTTCAAAAGAAGGCTATCTTTGCCATCGCTCCCAGCAGTGGACGTGGTTTACGAGATGGCTTACGGGTACGGCCAGCGGTGTGGCAGATACTATAAAAAAAGCTTCGGAGATAAAAACGTACAGTCCGTGCGAATATGGTCTATATAAATCTACAGTGGGTGTTGACACAAAGGCAGATTTAGTTGATAATATAGTCCTGTATAAAGACCAAACTCCACCGCCAGCGGAGAATACACAGGGTCCGACTATGTCACCGGGAGAACAGACACCGGGAAATAGCGGGAATACGCCTTCGGTAAGCACTCCTACCGGCGCGGAGAAAGCAAAAACAGGGGAGGAAGATAAATCAAATACAGAAGATATTTTGATTTATTGTGCGATGGCAGCGTGCGTTATAGCTATAATTGTTATGGCTGTTGTGTCGTCGAAAAAGAAAAAATAAAGAGAAAATGGACTATTCGTAGCAAATAGGAGAGAAAGTAATGATAGGATTTTATAATGTATCAGTAATATTGACATATGTGGGGCTCATGTCTTCTTTATTCGGTATGGCTAATTTGGCATTGTCTCCTTCGGGAGACGCGATTGCGCTCAAGATAGCGTTTTTGTGCCTTATTATTTCCGGCTTTTGTGATATGTTTGACGGTAAAATTGCAAGAAGAATTAAGAGAACTTCTCAGGAAAAGGAATTTGGCATTCAAATTGACTCTTTGTGCGATTTGATTTGCTTTGGCGTGTATCCCGCATTTATAGTAATTAGCTTAAGTCACAAGCATTGGCTCAGCATGATTGCGGGAGGCTTGTTTGTTTTAGGCGGCGTGATTCGTCTCGGATATTTTAACGTAATGGAGCATGAGAGACAACAGCAGACAGACGAGAACAGGAAATACTTCCAGGGTCTTCCCATAACTTCCTCTGCACTTGTTTTTCCTTTTATATTTGCTCTTGAAAGTGTTGCAAACTTGTTTGAAACAAAGATACCGTTTAAAGTTCCGAGCTTGAATCTTATATATACGGTTATGATGTTCCTCGTAGCATTTTTGTTTGTTTGGGATATTAAAGTAAAAAAGCCCGGCATGAAGGAAACTATTTTTATGGCTATAATAGGGACACTTATTATTGTAGGAATTATTGTAGGTAAGCCCGTAGTATGAAATATAAAGATAGAAGTGGCAATCTCATAGAAAGAGAAACCGGTCAGGATAGGTTTCTCAAGAAACTTTACACAAAAGCAATAGGCAGGTTTTTTGTAAGAATACTTATAACAAGACCTGTTACGCTCGTGTGTGGTTTTTTTCTGAATAGGAGAATTTCGGCAGCGTTTATTAAAGGCTTTATAAAAAATAATAATATTGATATGAGTCAATATGAAGAAAGAAAATTCAAATCGTACAACGATTTTTTTACGAGGCGCATAAAAGAAGGTAAACGACCTATCAGTGATAATGAGAACGCGTTAATAAGTCCCTCTGACGGTAATGCGACAGCAGTTAGTATATCAGAAGATACGGTTTTGAGTATTAAAGGTACGGAATACACGCTCGCAGAACTACTTCGCGACGATAACCTGGCACAGAAATTCAGCGGCGGCACATGTTATATAATCCGCCTTGCTGTAGACAATTATCACAGGTATTGCTATTCATGTGACGGTAAAAAAGGACAAAACGTGAAAATAAAAGGCGTACTGCATACAGTAAATCCCGTGGCGGCAGAACACGCACCCATATACAAGGAAAACAGCAGAGAGTATGCTGTCACAGAGTCAAAAAAGTTTGGTACAATTATTCAAATGGAAGTAGGAGCGCTCGTTGTAGGTAAAATATCGAACTATCATTTTGAAGAATATGAACACAAAAAGGGCGAAGAAAAGGGAATGTTCCAATTTGGAGGCTCCACTATAATCGTAATAACACAAAAAGATAAAGTGAAACCTTCTCCGGATATTCTTCAAAACTCCGGAGAAGATTGCGAAACGATTGTAAAAATGGGAGAAGTTATAGGTTTAGCCGGGAATTAAAAGCTTTTGCCCCGTATAAATTAAATCGGGTGTTTTTATTTGGTTAATATCTCTTAACAGTTCAATAGGAGCATTATATTTCTTAGCTATTTTCCACAAAGAATCATTTGGTTGAACAACATATAATAAAATTGAAGGTTTATCGCAGATGCTTTCCTTTAAAGGATTGTCAGACTGCGATATTTCAATAATATTTTTAAAAATGCAGTTTTTAACGGCAAGACCTTTTATGTTCACTGAAATTCTCATTTCAATCTCAGCCGGAGACATTATGTTAAAACTGATGTGGTTGATTAAAACAGAAACAAAAGCAGATAAATCGTCACTGCACTCTATACAATCAATACTTTGAACAAACGGTATTTGAGAAGAAAAAGAAGCAATGGGACACTCTTCGGAATAAGACAAATAAAGAACATTACACAAAATGCTGCCGCTAATCGTAAACTTTCCGTTTTCTGAGGTGCATTTGTACTGTCCCGGGCAAGACGTAACATTGACGATTTGTGAAATTTCAGGTAAATCTTCAGGTTTAACTGCGCTGTCACGTATCACAAATTGACCGGAGATACTGTCCGAAGCCAACATACAAGGAACCGATGCAGAATTTAAATCAAAAGATTGAGAAAGCGAATATGCATCGGTTATGTACTCTTGTTGATAGACAGAATAAGCATCGCCTTCAACGGCAATATTTGCAACAATACGCAAAAGACGCAGCTCACCGTCAGGATCAGCGATAGCCTCGGCATTAAAACTCTTCAAGAAACAATCGCATTGCCACGATATGTTTTCACCGATGTTTTCAACCTCTACGCTATGAGAGAAAGGAACCTCATTCTCGATTATTTGAAAACTTTCTGTCATATCATCAGCAGTATACAGCGTGCAAATAATCAAGTTTCCCTTAAGTTGCAGTTTGTCGCCAATTAAACTGTACGTAACGTCAGAAAGCCTTGCATCGCTGCGAAGCACCTCACGATAAGGCGCTTTGCCGATAGAAAGCGCAATTTCCTCATCAACGTCAAAGCTTGTTGAGATTACCTCAGAAACAGTGTTGAGCTCTATCGTGCTTTTTTGCAGCTGTACGTCATCAATGCCGGAAATGCCGGTGCAAACGCCGATTTCCGTAGCACATTTTTGCAAAACGTCTGTGTGTACTGATGTTTTGACGGAAATTTTGCGGCTGTTGATAAACGTGGTGTCTACGTTTTCCACGTTGTAAACAACTTTTATAATATCGTCATCGCCAACAGCAGAAACCGGTATTTTAAGAGAATGGTCAGAAAAAGCAGAAAAGGATTTAATTTTGCTTTCGGGGTCTGATAAATAAAGAATTTTGTAATTGATTTTGAAATATAAATTTATTCCTCCGCTCGTTTTACTTACAGAGTCGCTTTCGGCGTGCGCATCAACAGCGAGAACTTTTTGCATGTCGGGAAGTGTATCTGGAATTATGCAATCGAATTCGTAAACGTCTGTTTTGTCTTCCAGAAGACAATTATTGCTGATGCGAACATAATCTTTTATTAATTCAAGCATTTTATAGCCTCCTTTATTGTTTTCCCGCTGTATGCGGATATGTTTATAATTATGCGAGGGGGCAAAGTAATATGACAAAAAAATAATGAATGAGAGTTGCGCAAAACAGTAAAATGTGGTACTCTTATATAGAATATGGACAAATAAAGTAGAGTTTGATATTTTATTGGAGGGTGAAGGGAATGACAAAAAAGAATACATACAAAATAGTTGTCATTTTTACCATAATTCTTATTCTTTTTGTAAATACAGCAATATCTACCTTCGCGGTCAGTTTAGAAGATATACAAAATCAAATAAACAATCAGCAGTCAAATAAAAACGACCTCAAAAATGAGCTGAATGACTTGCGCGCCGAGATTGAAGCGCAGAAAAAAGAGGATGCTAAAATAACAGCGGAAATGGCTGAATTACTTAAGCAAAAGCAAGAGCAGGCTTCATTAATAGAGCAGATGACGGATGACCTGGAGTATATATATGAGCAGATAGCTCAATATTATGATTCTATCGAGAAGGCAGAGGCAGAGTACAATCAGGCCATCAAGACGTTTTATGACAGAGCAAGGATTATGTACAGATATACACAATTTGACTCATTGCAACTTTTCGTGGAAGCAGAAGATATTTTTGATTATGCAAACCGTGATAGGTTGTTTTCACGTATGATGGAAAACGACCGCAAAGCTCTCAAAGAGCTTTCGGTTATGAAACAGGATCTTGAAAATAAGAAAAAAATACAGGAACAGATAAAGGTTGATGCCGAGAAGCTTATTGAGGAGAAACAGGCTGTTCTTGAGGCGATAAAGAAAAATGAAAAAGTAGTAGCCGAACAGCTTGAAGCAAGCAGGGGGGCACTCGACATACTTGAGGCACAGGAAGCAAAAATTGAGGCAGAGTCAAATAAAATTGAAGCAGAAATAAAGAGGCTTCAAGAGCTTTATAACGAATATTCGCAGAGTTACTCAGGTCTTATATGGCCGTCGAGAAGCTCACGCAGTATCTCGTCATATTATGGTATGAGACTGCATCCTATTTATGGATATTATAGAATACATACAGGTATAGACATCGGCGCTGCTCACGGCACGGATATTATTTCGTCAGCAGACGGCGTTGTTACATCAGTTATTTATAATGAGGGTGGATACGGTTGGTACATAATGGTTTACCATGGTGATGGTATAACCACGTTGTATGCACACTGTAGCAAAGTAATTGCAAAAGTAGGTCAGGAAGTAAAACAAGGCCAAGTAATAGCGCTTGTAGGCAGTACGGGAGCTTCTACTGGCCCGCATATTCACTTTGAAGTAAGAGTGAATGGTAAACATACTAATCCGCTTGATTATGTAAAACCGTGAGATGAGAGAAATGAAGAAAAATATTACAATTCCTAATTGCATAACGGCATCACGAATTATCGGCGCCATATTTTTGATATTCGCCGCGCCTTTTTCTGCACTCTTTTATGTAGTGTACACAATTTGCGGTTTGACGGACGCTGTTGATGGTTTGATTGCACGCGCTATGAAATCAGAAACGGAATTCGGCGCACGATTGGACAGTGTGGCGGATTTGATTTTTTATACAGTGTTGCTTTTTAAAATATTCCCGTTTTTGTGGCGTAACTTGCCAAAAACCATATGGATTGCAGTTGCAATTATTTTATTAACTCGAATATCAGCTTATTTGGTTGCGGTGTTTAAGTATAAAAAGTTTGCATCGGTACATACGTATGCCAACAAGCTTACAGGCTTATCGTTGTATTTGGTACCGTATCTTGCAAAGTTTTGGGTTGTCCCGGTTTGCACAACGGTATGTGTTATCGCATTTTTGGCTTCTCTTGAAGAGTTACTTATTCACTTGTTTTCAAAACAATATAATTCTGAGAATAAATCAATATTGATGTTAGCATATCACAAGTCTTAAACTCGGAGGTTCGTTATGAAGAAAATTTTTTTGCTTTTTTTGGGTTTTATCCTTACTTGTATGAGCTGTTCATGCAGCAGCACGGGTAAGTATTATGTTCGTACACCGTACAACGAAGTTGCTGAAGAAAAATTTGAGGCTTTTGATTCTCTTGATGAAGCAAAGAAAAAACTTGAAGATGTAAAGCAGCTCGGATATGTTATTTTTAACTCAAAGGGACAGGTGGCATACCATCCTTATGAAACGCTTGCTCAGTCAAAAGTTTTATACCAGGCGAAGAAAGTTGCCGATTATACCAGAGAGAAAGGCTACGCTTATGGCAATGCTAATGTAAATCCGCCATATGATTTGGGCAAAACAGAAAAACTTGTTTCTTGCGATAGGTTTGTAGCTTGGGCAATCTTTATGGCAGGGTATACAAAAAATAATACCGAAGAATCACGCCATACATTGTATGGAGACGGTAATTTGGAAAGCTATCTTATTGCTAATGGATTTATTAAAATAGATAAAGTGGAAGAAGTGCAGGCGGGCGATGTAATTTTTGTAGGCGATTCACATGAACACTATCCCAATCTTCAAGGAGCATGGCTCGAATATCCTGACCATGTATTTATTTGTGCAGGTGAGTCTTTTGGCGGCAATTTTTACAGATATGACGCGGGTAGTGACAGGAGAATACAAAGTGTGCAGCCCTCTGATGAGCCACTTGAATATTCAGGCAAAGAATTTAAGTTTGCATACCGTGTGCCTGAGGCAAGAAAATAATAACTCTGTTTATATGCATAAAAAAACCGGTGACCAGAAAAGGTTCACCGGTTTTTCATTTCTTAGTGTTTTTATTTCTTCTTTTTAATAATTATTACTGTTACAATTATGGCAACGGCAACCACTGCAGCAACAGACGCTATTATAATAATAGTTCTTGTGTTGTTATCTTTCTTGTTGTTGTCGTTGCTATTATTGTCATTATCATTATCCGGAGCCTGACTTGTTACACCCTCTGCAGTAGGTGACTGCTCAGTTTCCGTATTTGTTGCACCTGATTCTTCTGTGGGAACAGAAGATGGCTCGTCCGTCGGAGCAATCGTAGGTGTAAGAGTCTCTGTCGGTACGGAAGAAGGAGTTTCTGTCGGTGTAGGCGTCTTTGTTGGTGTAGCTGTAGGCGCCTTTGTTGGAGTGGCTGTTTTTGTGGGAGTAGGCGTTGCAGGATCCTGTGTCGGAGTAGCGTCTGCAGCAGGATTTTCGTCATAAACTAATGCAAGGCCATTCCAAGTATCACGTATCTTTCCGTCAGAATAGCACGCTCTTTCAACGTATTTGCCATTGTTATCTAACGTAACCATTGTAGTCGAACCGCCACCATCAAAGAGGAAGCACGTGTCGTATCCGATTTCTTTACAGAACTTTGCAATTTGTGTTCTGAAATTAAGTCCAACGTATTTGCCGTGCGTGTCAGCAGTAACCATGGTCATCATTACTGTGCCGTCTTTCTTGTAGCCGATTATGTTTGTGGGGTATTGTTCCGTTCCAGCAGCCGCAAGATCGTTGTTGATTTTGCCGTCCTTCATGACTAGACACTGACCGCCGACAGCTTCTTCACAGTTTTTCCAATCAGCTGCGTTAGTGCCGCATTTGATTTCTGCTGTTATGGAAACTTTATCGCCCACGCTGTATTTGTCTTTGAGTTTTGAAATATAGCTGCCTCTTGCTGTAAGCAAAATGGTGTCATTGCTGAGCCCGTCGCGTGAAACAGTGTTGGCAGGGTAGATTTTCGTAACGATACCTGTAACTGCTTGGCCGTTTACAAATCTGCTTGACGAGTCTGCTTTAATAACAACTTCGTAGGCATCGGTACTTACGTAGTTTGAATCGTTCAATCTGTTGTTGTAAACGTTGAGCGAATTGGCAACCGGTGCTCTGTTGAGACCTGTGGCGGTAGTTTTTTTGCCTGTTGTTAGGTTTGAAATTTTTGTGATAACTGTTGGTTTGTCGATTAAAATTTTATTGTCTTTTGTTATGCACAACGTGTAGTAGTCCGCAAGCTGTTCTGCGGAAGTCATTTGGCTACACCAAATCTCGCCGTCAAGTACCAATGGGCTGAACGTTACTCTGTAATTGCTTGTAACCTCTGCTCCGAGGCTGTTTGACCATGACATCCAGTCACCGTTTACTGCAGCAAGGATTGTTTTACCGTTCTCTTTATACTTTGCAACTTCTGTAGTCAGGGGAGCGGCGTTCTTTAAATATGTACCGCTATTAATTACTTCAAAAGAGAGGTTTGGATGTTGCTTTGGATTTGCTTCAACAATATTGATAATCCTGTTGGCACCCCATCCTGCGGAACCACCGCTTCCCAAATGTACGCGTGTGTATACCGCTCCTGTGTCTTTGCCGTTAAGTTTTATATTCGTTGTCTCGTTCGAGTCTTCTCCGACAAACGAAAAGCGGGTAGCATCCGCATCTAAAATAGCGCTTTGTCCGAAAATTCCCAGAACCATAACGATTGCAAAGACGATTGCAATCATTTTTGTTAAATAAATGTGTTTCTTGTTATTCGTCATTTTTTTCAACTCCTAAGTTGTATTAAACATGTGGCTATTTTAATGCATTTTGCGTGAGCAGTCAATTTTTTACGCAAAAAATATTTTTTATCCTTGACAAAGCAATTTGTAGTGGTATAATGTAGAAGCTCGCTTGAAGAAAGAGCGTAGCAATTTAATATTCGACGCGGGGTGGAGCAGTTGGTAGCTCGTCGGGCTCATAACCCGAAGGTCGTTGGTTCAAGTCCTTCC
>JAGAQK010000118.1 GCA_017622825.1 Clostridia bacterium
CAAGCCAATCAAGTCTTCCCTTATGATAACAACAGTAAGACCCGCAGGTCCGATATTTTTCTGCGCTCCTGCAAAAATAATACCGAATTTAGATACATCAACCTTTTCAGACAAAATACATGATGACATATCTGCAACAAGCGGCACGTTACCAACGTCCGGAATTTCTGTATATCTTGTACCATAAATTGTATTGTTCCAGCAAATATGAACATAGTCAGCATCCTGTGTAAAATCTTCACGTTTAGTTTCAGGAATATAAGTGAAAGTCTTATCTTTTGACGAGGCGACAACATTAACTTTACAGAATTTTTTTGCTTCTGCTTCAGCTCTGTTTGTCCACATACCTGTGCCGATAATATCTACAATACCTGATTTATTTCCTATATTAAGGGGGATTGCTGCAAACTGTGTTGATGCACCGCCTTGAAGGAAAAGAACTTTATAATTTGAAGGTATTCCCATTAACTCTCTGAAAAGCTTTTCTGTTCCGTAAATTATTTCCTCATATACCTTTGATCTATGGCTCATCTCCATAACGGACATACCCGAACCACCGTAGTTAAGCATATCGTTTTGTGCTTTCAAAAGAACTGACTCCGGTAACACAGCCGGACCTGATGAAAAATTATATACTCTGTTAAACATTATAAACCTCCAAAAATTATAAATTATTCTACTAAGGTACCAATATCTTCACCGCAAACAGCTTTAATCATATTCTGGGAATCCTTAACTCCAAATACGTGGATTTTAATTTTATTGTCACGACAAAGAGATGCTGCTGTAGAATCCATAACCTTTAAATTCTTCTGAAGAACGTCTTGATGTGTAATTTTTGAATATTTTTTTGCGTCAGGACACAAAACAGGATCCTTATCATATACACCGTCAACGTTTTTAGCCAACAAAATAACGTCAGCTCCTATTTCAACAGCTCTTAATGCAGCAGCAGTATCTGTTGTAAAGAAGGGATTACCTGTGCCACATCCAAAAATTGTAACACGACCTTTTTCAAGATGTCTTACAGCTTTGTTTCTTATATATTGTTCTGCAATCTCACGCATTTCTATTGCTGTTTGAACTCTGACAGGAATTCCTTGCTGTTCTATAGCATCGGCAAGTGCAAGAGAATTCATTACTGTTGCAAGCATTCCGATATGATCTGCTCTTGTTCTATCCATTTTACTGTTTTGAGCACCACGCCAGAAGTTACCGCCACCTACAACTATGGCAACCTGAACACCCATATCATATATTTTTTTGATATTCTCCGCAACACTGCCAAGCATATCTGAATCAATACCAAAACTCTTGCCATCCTGCGTCTTACAAGCCAAAGCTTCCCCGCTGACCTTTATCAAAACTCTCTTATAAACAGGCTCAATCATAATGAATTCCTCCGAAAAAATAAAAATAATCTTAAAAAAAGGGGCTTTTTTCAAAGCCCCGAATAAAAACACGGTTAATTACTGCAATTGTTTTTGAACTTCCTCAGCGAAATTCTCTTCTTTCTTTGCAAGTCCCTCGCCTTTTTCATATCTAACAAAACGTCTTACTGTAATTTTCTCACCAATTGTAGCGATAAGGCCGTTAAGAATATCAACAACTTTCTTATCGTTATCTTTTACAAATGGCTGCTCAAGCAAGCAGTAATTCTCGTAGAATTTAGCAATTCTTCCTTCAACCATCTTATCAACAATTTTCTCAGGTTTGCCTTCATTCAAAGCCTGCGCTCTGAGGACTGCTCTTTCTTTTTCAATATCTTCAGCAGGAACATCCTCTTTTGAAATATATAAAGGATTAACGGCTGCAATATGCATAGCAACGTCTTTTACAAAATTGCGGAAAACTTCATTCTTTGCAACAAAGTCTGTCTCACAGTTTACTTCAAGAAGAACACCGATTCTTCCACCAGCATGAATATATGACTCTACAATACCCTCACTGGCAATTCTTCCTGCTTTCTTTGCAGCTGCAGCAAGACCCTTTTCTCTGAGGAAATCAGCAGCCTTATCAATATCACCGTTTGTCTCAGCAAGAGCCTTTTTACAGTCATTAATACCTGCAGACGTTCTTTCTCTTAACTCTTTAATCATCTCTAAAGAAATACCCATTTCTTATGCCTCCTCTGTAACAGCAACTTCCTCAGCTGCTTCTTCAATAACTTCTTCTTTAACAGAAGCTTCGCCCTCTCTGCCTTCAATAATAGCATCAACCATTCTGCCTGCAATAAGCTTAACAGCTCTTATAGCATCATCGTTGCCGGGGATAACGTAATCAATTTCATCAGGATCACAGTTTGTATCAACGATAGCAACAACCGGAATACCAAGTTTTTTAGCCTCAGAAACCGCATTTTTCTCAACTCTGGGGTCTACAACGAAAAGTGCAGCAGGAAGCTTCTTCATATTTTTAATACCGCCAAGGTTTTTCTCGAGTTTCTCACGTTCAGCTTTAAGCTTAATAACTTCTTTTTTAGGCAAACGATCAAATACGCCTTTTTCCTCCATGTCATTGAGCTTGTTGAGCTTTGCAATTCTCTTCTCAATTGTCTTGAAGTTTGTGAGCATACCGCCGAGCCATCTGTTGTTAACGTAATACTGGTCTCCTCTGATAGCTTCCTCAACGATTGAATCTTTAGCTTGTTTCTTAGTTCCTACAAAAAGAACTTCGCCGCCGTTTTTAGCGATTTCAACGAGGAATGCATACGCCTCATCGATTTTCTTAACCGTCTTTTGAAGATCTATGATATAGATCCCGTTTCTCTCTGTGAAGATGTACTCAGCCATTTTAGGATTCCATCTTCTTGTCTGATGTCCAAAGTGAACACCTGCTTCGAGTAATTGTTTCATTGAAATTACTGCCATAAATATATCCTCCTTAGTTTTTTCCTCCGGTTTTATCAACTCTTATATAAAATGCAAAAGCACCACCTATATATAAGATCAAAAACCGTGTGTATTTCAACAACTTGCTAAGTATACCAAAATTAATACACAGTTGCAAGCATAAATTTTCAATTTATTTTATGGATGAAACAACCGCTTCACCCATCAAGTTTCCTAATTTTATCATGCTTGCCGGATTATAATGATAATAATCAGGCTCGCCGGTACAAACTATATCATTGGCGTTAACGTCAATGATAAACGTCCTGTCGTCAGCCACAGCGATTTCATTTTTAGCTGCGTTGATTTTCTCATACTCAGCCCAAACGTGTTTCTTTGAACCCGGGTATACAGTATCAGCAATAGTAGCGTCAACAAAAGCAATTCCGTTTGACGGTGCAAACTGCGCGTAGTCTCTTCTGAAATTTTCAATGAGCTTTGTCTGTCTTGCTTTATAAGTTGAAACAAACTTCTCGCCCATATTGGCCTCAGATTCACCTTGCAACCAGCAAATTGCAACTACCTCAGGTTCGAGACCGCTATCTTCTTTTATTTGTGGAATTGCTACTTCAAACAGCCTCTTTAGCTCTGCATAACTGTTATACAAAACAATGTCACTTGCTCCCGACACGAAATCCGAAATCGGGTCATCGTGCATATAATCACCTATAGTAGAACTTCCAAGAGCATGCTTTATAATATAAATTTTTTCATTTGGATACGCTTTATTCAAAGTCTCTGCAATGCCGATTTCAGGTCCGAAATACATCTTATCTCTGCTCCAACCCTGGCCGAGTCTTACTTTTTCAAGTTTATCCTTACAATTAGCAACGCTCGTATCATATTTACCTCCGCCCAATGTGCCGTTGTTGTAAACTATTCTAACGTTATCGAAGCTTTTAATATTGTTATATCTTTCTTTACCCAGCACATTCAACAAGTTTGCCTTAGGGCTTACACCTGCAGCATTTGACTGACCGCATATAAAAACAACTTTTGCTTTGGGAACATTATCATTTGTCGGCTCGGCTGTAGGAGCATTAGTCGATTCTGCCGATTGTGTTGCTTCCTCATTGTGTTTTACTGTCTGATTACCACATGCCAAACATGACAAATAACACAATAAAACAAGCATAAATGACATAATTTTTTTTAATAATAAAAGATTTAATTTCATGTTATACCTCCGGCTAATATGATTAAAATATTTTATCATTACATAACAAAAACTTCAACTTTAATATTGAAAATATTAAAATAAATGTTATAATATAGATAAGTGTTTTGTTCGTCGTATTTTATTTAAACTATCATGATGTAGAACTCCGGCTCGTCTTTGAGTACGGCTGATAATTTAAGTTAATTACTTAACGACAACACTATAACTTGGAGGGATTTAATTATGACACAAATTACAAAAAACAATAAAAAATTAAGAATTATTCCTTTAGGAGGCATACGCGAAATCGGCAAAAACCTTACGGTTTTTGAAACAGACAACGATATGATTTTGGTTGATTGCGGTGTTGCTTTTCCTGAAGATGATATGCCCGGTATAGATGCTGTTATACCGGATTTTACGTACGTTATTGAGAGAAAAGACAAGCTTCGTGCAATCGTTCTTACACACGGACACGAAGATCACATTGGTGCACTTCCATATTTTTTAAAGGAAATCAACGTACCTATATACGGCACAAAGCTTACGCTTGCACTTGTTGAGAAAAAATTAGAGGACTTTAATCTTGTAGCATCCGCAAATCTTCAAGTAGTTAAACATAGCGAGATGATTATGAAAGGCGATTTTTGTATAGAATTCATTCGTACAAACCACAGTATTGCTGACGCAAGCGCTCTTGCTATTTATACACCTTGCGGCGCTGTTATTCACACAGGTGACTTCAAAGTAGACTACACTCCTATTGACGGTGCACCGATTGACCTCATGCGTTTCGCAGAACTTGGTGAAAAAGGCGTACTGCTATTAATGGCAGACAGTACGAACGCTGAGCGTAAAGGTTTTACAATGTCAGAAAAAACCGTTGGCGCTACTTTTGATGATATTTTTTCAAAAACAAAAGGCAGACTTATCGTTGCTACCTTCTCCTCAAACGTACACAGAGTACAGCAAATTATTGACACTGCTGAAAAGTTTAACAGAAAATGTGTTATTTGCGGACGAAGCATGGTTAACGTTATTGACGTTGCACTTCAAACAGGATATATGCGGCATACCGAGAATACATTGATTGACATTGAAGACATTGATAAATATCCGCCTGAGGAACTGGTAGTCATCACTACGGGAAGCCAAGGTGAACCTATGTCAGCTCTAACAAGAATGGCTGTTGCAACACACAAACAAATCGATATTGTTCCGGGAGACACTGTTATCATTTCTGCAAGCCCTATACCGGGCAACGAGAAGCCTATCAATAAAATGATCGACGAGCTCTTTAAGCGCGGCGCTAACGTTATATACAAATCTTTGGCTGAAGTTCACGTATCAGGACACGCTTGTGAAGAAGAATTAAAACTTATACAAGCTATAGTTAAGCCAAAATACTTTATGCCTGTGCACGGAGAATTCCGTATGCTCACTCGCCACAAAGGTATTGCAGTGCGCATGGGAATGCCTGAGGAAAACGTTTTTATAATGGATAACGGCAGAGTACTTGAGTTTGACGGAGATGAGATACACACTGACGAAATTGTAACAGCAGGAAACGTTCTTATCGACGGTCTCAGTGTCGGCGACGTTGGTAACATTGTTTTAAGAGACAGAAGACATCTTGCTGAGGACGGTTTAATTGTTGCTGTAATGTCAATTAATTCAGCGACAGGAGAAGTTCTTTCCGGTCCTGATATCATATCGAGAGGTTTTGTATATATGCGAGAATCAGAAGAAATGATTGCACACATTAAAGAAGTTGCACTTGAAGCATTAAACAGATCTGATTCACTGTCCTTTAGAAAACATGATTGGTCTCTTAAAAAGACAGGTATAAGAGATGCAATTCATAACTACGTATATGAGCAGACAAAGAGAAATCCTATGGTTCTTCCCATTATCATGGAAATCGATCCGTCACTTGCTCCTACACAAAATTCAAATTTTGATTTATCAGATGACATTTAATATAATAAAAAAAGCTGAGGTTTCATTTGATTCCTCAGCCTTTTTTTAATGTTAATACAGATAACGTGGGCGTATTGTAAAACCTAAACCCCTCCGCTCCAAGGCCGGGCGATATATAATTATACCTTCCCTGCCCGTCAGAGTGAAGCCCTGCAGTATCTTCTTCTTGCGGAAAGACGCCTTTCCCCTCAACATACACTGCGCCAAGCAACGGAAGGCAAATTTCCCCGCCGTGAGTGTGCCCTGATATTGATAAGTCATAATCAACCTCATGAAGCCTTGATTTGTTTACTTCAGCCAAACGCGCATTAACGTTGTAATCAATAGGTTTGTGCGTTACACAAATGCTGAAATGCTTATCAACGTCAAAATTAACTTCATCAAATTTATTCTCTATATAATCAATCCCTGTGAAATAAATAACTTCACCATCTTTTTCAATAGTAGTAATGGGATACACAAATTGAATGCCGGCCTCTTCAAAACTTTTCATTAAATTAGTTTTATCTCTTGGATTAATACACATATTCCAATCATCAGAAAGCTTATCAGTGTTTTCGGGCATATAATCAGATTCTCCTAAAATGTATAATTTAGGAACATCTTTATTTTTGATATCTGCAAGTAAATCTATAATATCCCAATAATTATCCCCGTTTGGCTCATCCATATAATCGCCTGTAAGTAAAATCATATCGTAATCTATACTATCTATTACCTCAACGAGGTTTTTGTTTTCTTCACCGAATTTTTTACCGTGAAGATCAGATATTTGTAAAATTTTATATCCATCAAAAGAATCAGGCACTTGCGAATGTGTAACAGTCACATATTCAACAACTATTCTTCCATTATCATACAAAGTATAAACAACTAATGCCAAAAGCAATACAAAAGCCACAGGAGCAATAATCCATTTGTGGCTTTTCTTTTTATCAGGAATCATTTTAAAACGATTTTTATCTTTTTTGCTTTTAAACATTGTTTAACCTCTAAATTTACAATAATAAAATTATATATTTTTCTTGTATAAAATATACAACCCTTCAAGTAAGAGATTTGGATTATAAATAACCTTGTGCTTTGTGTGTCTTGAAATAACTTCTGCCAAACCACCGGTGGATACAACGAAGCATTCCGCTCCAAGCTCCTCGTTAAACCGGTCAATCATGCCGTCGAGCATGCTGGCGTTACCTAAAACGGTACCTGATCTCATGCAATCAACAGTATTTGAACCAATCGCCTTTTTAGGGGCTTCTATGCTGATTTGCTGAAGCTGCGCCGTGTTCGAGGTCAATGCGTTGAGTGACGTTTTAACGCCCGGCAATATAGCACCGCCTATGATTGAATTCTTATCATTTACAACAGTAAGCGTTGTAGCAGTTCCCATGTCTGCAACTATCAGCGGTTTTGGATACAATGCTGATGCCGCCACACTGTCAACAAGAAGATCGCTACCAAGCTGAGCCGGATTATCAATGCTTATATTTATTCCTGTTTTCATACCGGGACCGACAACAAGCGGCTTTTTGCCTATTAGAATTTTTATCGCATTAGACAATGGCTCAGTTATCATCGGAACAACAGATGACACAATAGCGCCGTCAATAAGGCTGATATTAATATCATAAATAGACAAAACGGCCTTAAGCTGCACAGCCGTTTCGTCCGATGTTCTGTTTTGATCAGAAGCCATTCGAGCAATAAAGCAAAGTTTATCGCCATCAAATACACCTATTACAATGTTTGTATTACCAACATCAATTGCAAGTACCATAAAACATGAACTCCTAAAAATAAATTACCGTCTCACTCTTACTGCATTCATTATGCCCACAATTACGGGTGCCAAAACAACGTTTACAGCAAGCTCAACAATAAAGTTAACACCTGCAAGCACAACAAAAGCAAAATAAACTGTATTTGTACCGCCGGCGATACTTATGAGCTGCTCTCTGAAAATTGTGAACATTGCAAGTAAGAATATTCCTGTATTCACAACCGGGCAAACGACTGCTGCCGAATAAGCACCAATAACCCTGCCTGATTTAATATTTCTTGTTGCAAAAAATTTGTAAGCCAGTCCCGAAACAAAACCTGCACCGCAACCTTTAATAATACAAACAATTGCTGTAGCAACGGGATTAGCAAGCCATAGGAAATCAGCGTTACCGGAAAGATATCCGATAATTATTACCGCACCGAAAACGCCTCCTAAAATCGCGCCTGCCGACGGACCATAAATTGCGGCACCAACCACAATAGGAAGCAAAACCAAAGAAATAGAAACGCTGCCGAATTTAATAAAATTACCAATGTACTGTAGCACCACAACGATTGCTGCGAGCATTGCTATACCGACGAGCTTTTGAACATTAATTTTTTTCATATTAAATTACCTCCTGCTGCTGTTCCTTAGACGGATACAACGCAGCTAAAATAATATCACTACGTATTCAAAATATCAAGAATTTTCTGTTGTCAGCAATATTTTAAGAGCAACATATCACCCGGGCCAACCATAACAGCGTCATTTTCTGCACTACGGAAATCCCCGCTCGCCACATCAAATACGCATATTTCTTTCGCTTCTTTTATAACATCAGATATCTTAAAATATGATTCTTTATTAAAATCTCTGTTAGCGACAGCAACGTAGCCATTCGTAAAATATCCCACAGTAAAAGACACTCCGTTTTTGTTAAAATGCTCAACTTTAATCGAGTCTTGTTTTTCAAGATATGAACCAAAAACGTGCAAGTCTTTATTTACTTTTGAAACGTCATAATAATGCTGTAATTTCTCGCCTTCACAGCTTATGCATCCATTTTGCCAATTCCACCACGAGCCCGGTTCAATAACAGTCCAGTAAGTAAAAAAAGAAAGCATTTTTGCACCATACGCCATTGCTTGGAAAGCTTCAAAACGAAGTTCACTTTCGGTAACATTACGATAAGGACCGTGCTGAATCAAAAGTACTATAACCATGAAGGGCAATTTGTATTCAATGCATAACTCACGTACAATTTCAAGATTTTCAAAGAAACCGGGTCTGTCAACGTTAATCATTGCAGAACGACGAATAGCATTTTCCCTATCATTATCAGTTTCTTCAACGCCATCAGGGAGCTCATTTTGTGCAAAATGCAAAAAATGATAATGGTCATAACTCACAAAAGCAGGCTTTACAATCTCAATATACTGCTTAACATGTTCATAATAAGACTCATTCCCCAGCTGTTCATTCGTAGCATAATTAGGAAAGAGATTTATATATCCCGGATGCTCCGGGTCATGTTCTTTTATCAAAGCAACAATTTCTCCAAGCATTTTAAAAAGCGAAGAATTCGGTTCATCAAAAACATAATATGAGCTTAAGGCAGGATGATTTTTATAATCATCAATCATTTCAACAATAGGTACTGCCCAGCCATCCTCTCCCGACTGATACATGTTTATGGCATGACTCATTCGTTTGTCAAAAACACACGCTTTCAATCCATTAGCTTCACAAACATCAAGAAATTTCATATTTTCTTCTACGGAATATCCACTGCACTCCATAGGGCCCGCAACAGTAAAACCGGCTTCTTTAACATCATTATAAACTTCTTCATTCGTGAACTCACGAGGCGGTCCGTACCAATAAGTAATAAACATAAACCTCAATACTCCTTCCCTACTGATTACAAAGAATTAGCATATTCCGTACCCGACAATCCATAATTATAGAGCGCTCTGGTTAGTAATGCAGTAGCTGTAAGGTTATTATTTTCATCCATCTCATTTTGCTTGCTATACACGTAGGATTTTAAACTATAAGTCAAAGTCTGCACAACTTTGCCGTCTACAAGAAGCTCAAAAGTGAAAATATCATTAAATTGTGTTGCAAATAAGTCTTCAGAATAAAACGCATATAAACCAAAACTACCGTCTTGTATTTGAATCTTGTCTTTAGGGTTAACTACACCATTAACTCTGATATCAACCTTTGATAAATCCTCAGCTTTGAATTTTATAATGAAGTTATTCTTATAATCACATAAAACAGAGACGCTTTTAAACGAATATTTATCAGACTTTGTTTCAGAAATACTAACGTCACTTGAAGTAACATCGATAAATTGTGTCGGGTTAAGACCTTCAAGCATCATGTTCACGGGTTTTTCAGCATCATGG
>JAGAQK010000119.1 GCA_017622825.1 Clostridia bacterium
TCAGCGTTAACGGGTCGAAGGCTTTCTATAACAAGCTTATCTACGACTACGTCACAAACGCGGACAGCGAGTCCGTCCTCGTCTCGCAGTTGATAAGCCAGGTTGGTAAAACGTCAAGCAGCACGACGAGCACGACCTACAATTACACCTACGACAACAACGGCAACATCACCCAGATCACAAACGCAAGCGGCGTAATTCAAAACAAATATTATTACGACGCCCTCGGTCAGCTTGTCCGCGAGGATAACCGCGCGCTCAACTCTACGTACACATACTCGTATGATACCGCCGGCAACATAACCTCAAAGAAACGTTACGCCTTCACAACCGGCACTCTCGGCAGCGTGCTCAATACCCTCAGCTATACCTACGGCGACAGCACGTGGAAGGACCTGCTTACAAACTATAACGGTACGTCGATATCTTACGATACGATAGGTAATCCGACAACTATCGGCTACGCAGAACTGACGTGGCAAGGTCGTGAGCTTACAAGCTACAACGACAGCGAAAGCTACGAGCTTTCTTTCGGCTACAACGCAGACGGTATCCGCACATATAAGAAAGTTTGCGACAATCTAATAGGCGAAACGTTTATTCATGAGTATATTCTCAATGGAACTCAGATAATATGCGAAGCGGTTTACTATGCTGGGGATGACTTGGAGCTCGAGGAACGCTATAGAATCGTCTATCTTTACGACGAAACAGGTGCGCCTATCGGCATGAAATACCGCGAACCTTCCTATGCGGCAGGAGTATATGACTGCTTCTTCTTTGAAAAGAATTTGCAAGGCGACATAATTGCTGTCTACAATTCCAACGGCACTAAGCTCATAACCTATGACTATGACGCTTGGGGCAAATGCACGACAACATATGTGGCAGGCTATTCTGCTTGCGGCGGTGCGGTGTATAATCCGTTCAGATACCGTGGGTATTACTACGATGTTGAGACAGGTTGGTATTATCTCCAAAGCAGATACTATAACCCCGAGTGGGGTAGGTTTTTAAATGCGGATGAGTATTTAAGTACAGCTCAAGGGCTATTAAGCTATAATACTTATACATATTGTTTGAACAATTCAATAATGAGCTGCGATTCCACTGGAAAATGGACATTTTCAATTGGATGGAGTTTTTCTGCATTCTTATTTGGAGGAGTAACGTATTCAGTATCGCTTTCATTTGATTCTTCTGGCAATATTGCATTGCAAACATCAAAAGCAGATATTTTTCAAGAGTCCAGCGGAGGGACTTTTGGATTTGCATCAGCCGGGCTTTCAAAATCATATTCTTTTACTACTTTGGAAACCGTGGATGACTTAAATGGTCCTGCATTAAACACAGGTGTATCTGGCTCTGTGTATGTTCCTTTTTCCGCAGGAGGAGAGATAATATCTTCCCCTTCGAATCCAACAAATATTGTTGGCGGAAGCCTATCCGTAGGTGGTGGTGTGGGAACACCAATAGAGGCTCATAGTACCGTCTCTATAACAGAAACAAAAGAAAAAATAAACATATTTGAGATAGCCAAAAATGCATGGACAAAATTTATTAATTGGGTTGGGGGGCAATAAAAATGAAAAGAATATTCTCTTGTCCGATTTTAATCTGTTATACTGTTTTTTCTCCTGCGATTTTGTTTGTATCACCCGTTATTCTTTGTTGTTTATCTGACACAAAATACTTAGTTAAAAATTTAATCATAATATTATTTATCTATTCAATGCTGAGTTTTATTATGTTTTTAAGTTATCGTTGGGCATTTACATTAGTAATTTTAAGAAATGAAAATGTGAAAACAAGACACATTACCCTTGGATGGAATGATATAAATTTTGTTACTACAATAACAATTGAATTATTTAAATATCGTTGGCCAAAGCTCTTTTCGATAGATTTAATTTGTATCAGCAAAAACGAAGAATCATGGTCATTTTTTAAAAGAAATAAAAAGTGCATATTGATAGCTAAAAACTCAAGAAATCTTAAATTGCTTGCTGAGTATTCAAATGGAATGTCGACTGCAATAAATGAATATCTATCAGAACATAAAAGTTATTAGCACTATACGAGCCGTATGAGAAATATAAAAATGTTAAAAAATCGTTGTACGTAAAATAGTACAATTAGATAGCTTATTAATGTCTTGATTGATTCTTTTTTGTGATCACTTCGTAGTGAAAAACAAAAGAAGTTACACGCACCCCGCCAATCTCACATTGGCTCCCCCGGAGGGACTAACCTCCCTCCGGGTGGTACACCTACGACTCAGCCGGCAACGTCTACTCTGTCGAAGACCATATAAACGATCAGGTCACGATGTATAAGTACGACAACGAGGGCAAGGTAGTATATTCGTACGTGTACGACAGCGAGACTTATACTAACCTCAACGGCACACGCGTAGTCTATGACGACCAGTCGAGAGTATTTTCGATATTCCATAGCTTTGACTACAAAACGTCGTCGGGCGTGGCTGACGATACCACGCACTACAACTACAATTACAATGCCGAAACGGGCAACCTCGCAAAGCTCAAGGCAGACGGCGCGTACTTCTCGGGCGAGATCATCCCGACATACGACAAGTTCGGCAGAACCGAGAATAAAATTATCGACTTCAGCGTTAACGGGTCGAAGGCTTTCTATAACAAGCTTATCTACGACTACGTCACAAACGCGGACAGCGAGTCCGTCCTCGTCTCGCAGTTGATAAGCCAGGTTGGTAAAACGTCAAGCAGCACGACGAGCACGACCTACA
>JAGAQK010000120.1 GCA_017622825.1 Clostridia bacterium
CCATAACCCATATCCATTTGGCCTTGTTTAAATTATTCATATTCTTGTTTAAATTATCCATATTTTTATTTACACCTTTCTGTGTGTTCTTCTTTAAAGATGCATTAATTCTATCATCAGACACCACATTTTTCAATAATAATATTAGTGTCAAAAAACGTCGAAATAAATCGAAACTCAGATATTGTAAAATTTTTATAATATGGTAAAATCAAACCGAAAAAAATCATACAGAGGAATTAAATGTCAGTATTAGTAAATAAATGCAGTAAATTATATATCTTTTTGTTATTTTGCATAACATTGTTATGCTTATTTGTTTTTGGCGCATGTGATTCAGGAGATACTCCTGCAACAACGGCGACTTCAACAGTAACCGCAACCCCTGCGCAGTCTTCTGAGCCGACAGCGACTATTGCACCAAGCGGGACTGCGATGGAAACATCAACGCTTGAACCCACCAAGACACCGGCTCCTACCCAGGATGAAAACATTGAAATTACTAAGGGCTCTTTAATAATTAATGAATTCGGTATTGATAACAAATCAGGCAGTTGGATTGAAATTAAGAATGTGAC
The DNA here is from genome assembly GCA_017622825.1 of Clostridia bacterium. Classification (GTDB taxonomy): domain Bacteria; phylum Bacillota; class Clostridia; order UBA1212; family UBA1255; genus Egerieisoma. The sequence goes on from JAGAQK010000120.1 coordinate 579, forward strand.
TGATAAAAATATAGTTGCCGACACCTTGTGTCTTGAAATAACGTGCGATAAAACAGTGAAAATTAAGCTTGGAGAGTTGAAACTTTCACAAGGTGAAATAAAAGTGTTCTATGGAGATAAGACAGGCTTTGAGCTTGGTGAAAATGGTAAAATAAAAATTTATAATGAGAATGCAGATAAAAGTGAAGTTATAGATGAAACAACGTTTTCAGGCTTGGAAGATAATTATTCTCTATATAAAAAACAGGACAAGCAAACCTATGTAAAAACAAGATTTATTACACCCGGCTTTTCTAATGATGATGCGGGATACGAGTCATATTGTAAATCGGAGACAACAGGCGATATTATTATAAACGAAGTTATGGTTTCAAATGATTGGTATCTGAAGCAAAGTGACAACAAATTCTATGACTGGGTTGAAATTAAAAACTCATCCGATAAAATAATAAATCTCTCAGATTACTTTATAACAGATAAAAAAAGTAAAATGAAATATGAGCTGCCCTCAGTTCAATTAAATCCCGGGCAGCTTTATGTAATCATATGTTCAGCTAAGACAACACAAGATTCGACAGGTTACTACCATACAGGCTTTGCGCTTAATGCAACGTCAGAAAATTTGTATATTTTCAAAAAAGACGGTACACTTGTTGATTACGCATATCTTGCACAAATACCGTACGGCGGCACTTATGGCAGAATGAACGGCCAAAACGGTTATTACTTCTTCACGAAAGCTACTCCCGGCAGTGAAAACACCTCCGGCGTACGTCAAATTTCCGCACCGCCTCTTAGTAACTATCAACCGGCTGTTTATAACGTGCCTTCTATGGACGTTTCATTTGAGTCAGACGGTGTTATTTATTACACAACAGACGGTACTGAGCCTACAAAGAAATCGGCCGTTTATTCAAAACCGATTAATATTAATTCAAACACAATAATCAGAACTCTTGTGTCAGAAGAAGGAAAGCTCTCACCAGGCGTGAGTACGTATTCATACATATTAAATCCGGACACTACTCTGCCTGTGCTTAGCCTTGTTACAGCGCCGGACAACTTGTGGGATGAAGAAATTGGAATATATGTAAAAGGTAAACATGACAATTATTTCCAAAATTGGGAGCGACCGGCATCGTTTTCGTATTTTGGTGATGACGGAACGTTTTCTGTAAATTGCGGCTTAAAGCTAAACGGAGAGGGTAGCCGCGCAAGTGATGAAAAGAAGTCTTTTAAAGTGATGTTTAGAGCGCAATACGGAGCGAGCACACTTAAATTCAATTTGTTTAATAACGGTATAACAGAGTATGACTCACTTGTGATAAGGGCAGGAGAGGATTACAGGTATTCTGTTTTCAGAAACGAAATGGTTGCTGCGTTTAATAGGAGATACATGCCTTCGCTTGTTGTTCAGTCGGGTAAGCATTGTTCTTTGTACATAAACGGGGAGTATTTCGGTATTTATTATCTGATGGAAAGAGTGACGGAGAAATATATTGCCGAAAAATATGATGTGCCCGAAGAAGAAGTTATTATTGAAGACTTTAGCCCTGAAGATAGCTCGGAGCTTGGCTCATTAATGTTGTTTTCAAAGTCAAATGATATGTCTGTAAAAGAAAATTATGACTATATTACAAGCAAAATCGACATAGAAAGTATGACGGATTGGTTTATTATTCAAGCTTATTCAGGAAATACAGATATTGTTCAAAACGTTAAATACGCAAAGCTTGGTGCAGAAGGTAAATGGAAATGGGTAGCCCATGATTTTGACTGGTCATTTTATAAGCATGATACGCCTTTTGAAAATGTTCTCGTTAAAAATTTATGGTATACAAGCAGGTTTATACAGCCAATGCTTAAAAACGCAGAGTATAAAGAGTATTTTATACAAAGGTTTGCATATCATGCAAAATATTCATTCAATGACCCAACTAATCTTACTGATATAATTGATGAATATTACAAGATTTTAGAACCTGAAATGGCAAAAGAAAGAGCTCGCTGGGGTCGTACGGTTGATTCGTGGAAAAAATACGTTGCTAACCTTAAATCCTTTGTGACAGATTATGACCGCTTAAGTGAGCTCAAAGAAAGCCTTATTTCTGTATTTTCTTTAACAGAAGAAGATGTTCAAAAATATTTTAATTAATTATTTGGATTTGTTTTCCTTGATGTGAATATCCATTTGAGGATATGGTATTTCTATGCCTCTTAAATCGAATTCTTCTTTTACACCGGTGCATAAATCATAGTAAACTGTCCAATAATTGTCTTTGTCAGTCCAAACTTTTAATACGAAATCAAGACTGCTTTGACCGTGGTTTTCAAGTGCGGCAAATGGTGCAGGATCATCAAGAACAAGCTCGTGGCTTGTTGCAACTTCTAAAAGAATTCTGATTACGCCCTTAACGTCGTCCTTATAACTTGTAGAAAACTTTAAGTCAACGCGGCGCGTTCCGTAGTGCGAAACGTCATACACAGCCTCATTTGAAAGCGTGCCGTTTGGTACAACGATTTTTGTATTATCGCTTTTTTTAAGAGTCGTGTAAAAAATGTCGATTTTCATAACGGTGCCCTCGTGACCGTTTTCGGTTTTAATATAGTCACCTACGGCAAAAGGCTTGAATATAAGAATGAGCACGCCTCCTGCAACGTTTGTAAGGCCTCCTTGCAGAGCAAGGCCAATAGCAAGACCTGCAGAACCGAGAAGTGCTATAATCGAAGCCACTGGTATGCCTAATTTTGAAATCGCAATAATAAGAATCAGTACATCGGCTGAAATTTTAAGAAAACTTTTAAAAAAGCTTTGTGCACTTTTATCAATTTTTTGGAAACCTTTGCTTTTAGCTAACTTATTAACAAGAAATTTAACGAGTTTAAAGCCAACGATTAAAATAACCATTGCCCAAACAAAATCCAAAACACCCTCAGCGATTTTAGGAAGTGCGGTATCAATAAATTTATTCCAAACTTTCACAATTATTCTCCTCTCGATGGGTCTATATCAGGGTCAGAAAACTTCTCATCATGTGATTTGCAAAGTTGATCAAAGCTTATGCCGTACGACCTTGCGATGTCAAGAGCAAAGCTCTTGCCCTGCGGCGGCATAGGTCTGATTTTGTAAGTTCTTTTTGAACCTTGATGTGTCTTGCGACCCTCTTCTGTTAAAACTTCAAAGTCAGTGCCCTCATCAACGCCGGCAACAAGGCTTACCATATCGGAAAGGGCAGGTTCCTTGTTGAGCTCGGGGATATTCTCCGCAAGCTCGTGAATATGTGTCGCGAATACGCAACGTGCACCGACTTTTCGTAAATATTTCATGATTTCTTCTGCAATAAACAGACACTCCTGATGGCTTGTGCTTGAAAGCGACTCGTTCATCAAAATCATGCTGTACTTTGTAAGGCGCGGTAAAATCGTTTCGAGCCTGATGCATTCTTCTCCAAGACGACCTTCGCTAATTGAGTTTTTCTCAAGCTCAGGGAAGTGAGTGTAAATGTTGTCAACAGGGCTGATTCTACCCGATGTACCGGGAATTGGGAATCCTGCTTGGAACAAAAGCTGGCAAATGCCAAGTGCTCTTGTGAATGTTGTTTTGCCACCTTGGTTAGCTCCTGTGAGTATGAAAATTCTACCGGCATCATCTGACATTTCGGCGTCGTTTCCTACCACAACGTTAGCTAAATCTTCAAGACCGATATCGCTCATTATACGGAATGCGAAGCTCGCATCATACATATCATTAACTTTGAATATTCTCTCGTCCTTCGGAGCGGGTTCGGGGAAACAAACAGGAAGACCGGCTTTTTTTAGTTTATAAGCAAGTCTTGTTCCGCCTATGTAGTAGTAAACTTCAGGAAGAAGCTCGAATAAAAACTCAGTCTCGATCCATTCGAAACGCGTAAGTACCTCTGCGAGATGCTTGAAAGTATCTTTCATAATGGTTTCCAGATCACGCATAATGCCTTGGTCGAGTGAATTTGCTTTGTTTTCTCTTAAAATAGAATAAAATGAACCGATACCGAAGTAGCTTTCATCATTTCTGTGAAGACCCAATATTGACGTGACAAGACCCTTTTGCTTAAAAGGTTTTTCTTCAATAGATAAAAGAACTGCTTCTACAGGTCTTAATTCGTTATCTAAATTAATACCGATTGTGACGCTTTTCATAGTTTGGAGTTTATCATACAAATCGGGAAGAATTCGCTTGAGCTCTTTATATCCCTCTCCGTCATAGATTGAAGAAAGCATTTCTTTTAATTTAAGCATACCTTCTGATTTGAATTCTTTGCCGTCAACGCAAATCAGCTCGTGAAGCATATCAACACTTTGCATATACATTTTGAGCATTTCGATACGCCATGCTGTTTTGCGTGAGCTGTCGTCATGTGCAATGTTTGCTTTTCTCATTTCTCTGAGTCTTGTGATCAGGGGAAGTAGTGTCGCATCGAATGCCTGTTCAATCTCGGGATGATTCATAAAATCTTTTAAAACATCTTGCCTGTACTTGATGACTTTATCATCAAGTACCATGTCCATTAAACGCATTCTTATATAACCTTTGTTCTCATTTCTGATTTCCATTCCCTCAAGAAGCATTTCAGCATTAACATCACGTTCAAGTAAATCTTGATTAAAAAGTGAAAGCTTGCCGCTTCTGATGTCAGCTTCTATTTTGCGCCCTTTTTCATAATCAGGCCACATTAGTGTAAAGTAAAATTTCTGTTCCAAACCTATCGCCGCTTTCAATAAAAAATGTATAAAACGAATTTTATCACTAAATACTAAGGTTTGCAAATTGTTTGTCAGCAGGTAATAAAGGCTTGGTTTGGTTGACAAATATGCTTATATAAGGTAAAATCCATAAGAATGCATTTTGATGTAAATGCAATTCCAAAAGGGGGACATATTAGCAGATGCGAGACTATATTTCCGCAAAAAAAAGAGAAGAATTTAAGTCAGGCAAATCAATTGACTGTTATAAATTTTTGGGCTGCAGACGATATAAAAAAGAATCTGCAGATGGTTTCTTGTTTTCTGTATGGGCTCCGTCAGCGCGCAGCATAAGAGTTGTGGGTGACTTTAATGACTGGGGTAGACGTGATCCTCTTTCAGGGTATATGGATAGAGATGATGACGGTATATGGCATTTCTTTACAACAGAAGTAGAAGAAGGCCAATATTATAAATATCTCGTAGAACATCAAAATCTTACAAGAGTATTAAAATCTGACCCTTATTCACGATGCAGTGAAATCAGACCGGGTACAGCCTCCGTAGTATATGATCAAAAGCCTTACAGATGGCACGATAAAAAATGGATGGATGCAAGAAAAGAAAAAGATCATTTTCACACACCCATGAATATATACGAGCTGCATCTTGGATCATGGAGAAGAGAAAAAAACGACAATCCGTCACAAGCCGCATTTTTAAACTATAGGACAATTGCCGACGAGCTTGCAAAATACGTTAAAGAAATGAATTATACACACGTAGAGATTATGCCTGTCTCGGAGCACCCGTTTGACGGCTCTTGGGGCTATCAAACGCTATGTTACTATAGCATTACCAGTCGCTTCGGTACTCCCGATGATTTCCGCTACTTTGTTGATAAAATGCACAAAGAAGGCATAA
>JAGAQK010000121.1 GCA_017622825.1 Clostridia bacterium
GAACGTCCACGCCTACCTCCACTACGGTAGTTGAAAAGAGTACCTGTACCTTGCCGTCCTTGAACGCTCTCATAACATCTTCTTTTTGCGCAGAACTCATTTTGCCGTGCAGCAGTTCACACGAAATACTTTTAAATACTCCTTTTGAAAGTTTCGCGAACGTTTCGTTTACTGAGCGAAGCTTAGTGTCTTCGCTTTCTTCAATGAGCGGGTAAACCATGTACACTTGCCTGCCCTCTCCCACGAGTTTGAGAATCCATCTGCATATCCTGTCGTACATGGAGTAATCAAGCGCATACGTTTTTATAGGTAGCCTTCCCCGTGGCAGCGTTTTCAACGTCGAAATGTCCATATCACCGTATAAAATAAGTGCGAGCGTTCGCGGTATGGGCGTCGCTGTCATTACAAGCACGTCGGGCGTGCCTGCATTGTCTGATAGCATTGCGCGTTGCTTTACTCCGAAACGGTGCTGCTCATCAGTCACCGCAATGCCCAGTCTGCCGTATTTTACGGCGGGCTGTATCAGTGCATGTGTGCCGATTATGCATTTTGCCTCTGCGCTTTCTATAGCAGCAAGTGTTTCTCTTTTTTCTTTTGCAGTGAGCGACCCGGTCACGAGCCACACTTTTATACCAAACGGCTCAAGCATTTTGCTGACGGTAGCATAGTGTTGCTCCGCTAAAATTTCCGTAGGTGCCATAAAAACTGCCTGGTAGCCGCAACATATAGCTTTTAACATAGCGAGCACCGCAAGCACCGTTTTACCGGAGCCAACGTCGCCTATAACGAGTCTGTTCATGGCTTGCTGAGAATCCATGTTGGCAGATATCTCGCTCCACACTTTTTGCTGTCCTTCTGTCAATTCAAAGGGCAAACTTGATATAAATTTGTTGATTTCACCGTCGCCGGCAGCATTTTTAAAAGATATACCGTTTTGTATCTTACTTTCGGCGTCTTTTAGCATTAAAAGCATAAGCTGCATCGTGAAAAGCTCTTCAAATTTGAATCTGCGCCTGCTTTCCTCTGCCGCCGCCATATTTTCGGGGAAATGCAGATTTTTTATCGCTACGTCCCGCGTCATAAGGTTATACTTTCTAATGACGGCTTTCGGAAGCGTTTCGTATGATGGCGGCAATACTTTTAACGCTTCTGCCACTGTTTTGCGCAAAAAATTCTGTGTGATGCCTTGTGTCAGCGGATAGTTTGGCTGCACTCCGAAAAAGTTGCTATCCCACCCGTTCGCATACGCTGTTATCGCGGGATTTGTCATGCTAAGGCCGTATTGGTCGCGCGTTACTTTGCCGTAAAATGCGTAAAGTTCACCTTTTTCAAGCTGCCTTTCGCCGTATTTGCCGCTAAATATTGAAATTCGCATGCTTCCCGTCTCGTCGTATATTCTGATGTTTGTTACGGAAATTTTATAGTTGACTCTACGTGTGTCTGTCGATTTGACGTATCCACACACTGTGACTGTCTCGCCGTCCTGTAACTGTGCGATTTTAAGCACGCGGCTACGATCTTCGTAGCTTCGCGGATAAAGCTCGTATAAATCTTCCACGGTATAAACGCCAAGCTTTGCAAGCTGCGCTGCTCTTGTTGTTTTTACTCCTTTTAGAAACGTAACGGGAACTGCCATAAAATCACCTCTTTTCCTTATTATAAATGATTGGTTTGTCGTTGACAAATATTTTAGGTCGCTTTATACTGTTTCCCGAAGAGGTGAATTATATGATAAGAGTCATCTCCGGCTCTGCCGGCGGGCTTAAATTACAGACATTGGATGCAGATTCAACAAAGCCTACCTTGGACAGAGTGAAGGAGGCGGCATTTAGTATGCTAAGAGATGATATATACGGTGCTACTGTGCTTGATTTGTTCTCGGGAAGCGGCGCTTTAGGTATCGAAGCCTTAAGCCGCGGTGCAAAGAAGTGTTTTTTCAACGATAAGAGCAAAGCATGCCGTGATATAATCGTCAAAAACCTACAACATACAAATTTGTATTCCCTTGCGGAAGTTTCGTGTGCTGACTATGCCGAAATTATTGCCTCTTTTAAAAAAAGAGGGATTGTTTTTGATTTGATTCTTATTGATCCTCCTTACAACAGCGGTTTTTATACACAGACTTTGGAGCTTATAAGCAAAAGTCACATTTGTGCTGATTATTGTACCGTTTTGTGCGAGCACAGTGCAGAAGACGTTCTTCCCGATAATATCGGTGACTTTTATCTTTATAAGACAAAAAAATACGGCACCGTTGCTGTTTCAATATACAGAAATGAGGTTGATTGACATGACGTATAACAAAAAAATTGCCGTTTATCCCGGTAGCTTTGACCCTTTGACGAATGGGCATCTTGATATAATTCAGCGAGCTTCCAAGCTTTTTGACCATCTGATTGTAGGCGTGCTTACAAACAATGCCAAAAATCCCATTTTCACAAAGGAAGAGCGAGTTGAGCTTATACGCAAATGCACCGGTGAGTTTAGCAACGTAGAAGTAGCTATGTTTGATGGGTTGCTCGTGGATTTCGTACGTGAAAACAATGCTGTCGCGATAGTAAAGGGACTGCGCGCCGTTTCAGACTACGAGTACGAACTGCAGATGGCTGCGCTTAACAAACACATAGATCATGAAATTGAAACCGTTTTTCTTATGGCTGATATACAGAACTCTTTTTTGAGTTCAAGCATTGTAAAGGAGCTTGCTCGTAACGGCGGAAACATCAAGGGTCTTGTGCCTGATAAAATAATTGATGACATTATGAAAAAAATGTATTAAAATAGACTAAATATTAATAAAAAGGAGTTTTTTCACCATGGAGCTTCATGCTATTGAATTATTAGATGAATTAGAAAATATGATAGAGAGCGGCAAAAAGTCGCTTATAGGCGGACGTATCTCTGTTGAAAAAAACGAGCTTATTTCTGTTATCAGTGAATTAAGAGACATTCTTCCCAGAGAAATGATGCACGCCAATGATTTTTATAAAGACAGTCGCGAGGTTCTTGAATCGGCACAGAATCAGGCTGACAATATTGTGCTTGAATCCGAAAAGGAAGCTGACGAAATAATTGCTAAGGCTCACGGTGAAGCTCAGGCAATAGTAGACGATGCCAACACTGAGGCCGAGGCTATCGTGCAAGAAGCACTTCAAAAGCAAGCTCAGCTTGTTGCTGCTCACGAAGTTACTCGCATTGCCAACCAAGAAGCGCAGGAAATTGTTTCAAAAGCAGAGCACCGTGCAACTGAGATTAAGATTGCCACAAAGAAATATCTTGACAGCAAATTGGGCACTGTTGCTGACGTTCTTGCAAAAACCTATGCCGAGATTAACGACAACAAGAAATCTCTTTAATTAAAATTGTACATACTTATCAAAAAAGGCGCTGTTTTTCACAGCGCCGATTTTTTATGTTTTATTATCACGAAACGTTTATTTCGCTACCCTCAGCAAAACTGCGCTTCCTTCGGCAAGCGTTATCTCGTACGCGCCGTCTGCATTCTGCTCTATGAAGAAGCAGGAATGAACCGTCTCCCAGGTGCGTGTAACGGGATTTAACCATTGCAAGTTGTCTTTCAAATCCTTCGTCACGAGCTTACGCGGATTACCGTCGTCCGAGTTTCCGTTCATTATCATAAAGCTACCGTTCTCATAGAAGCTTACGAGCATGTCTATGCCTTCTTTGACTGCTCCCAAAGCTCCGTATGAAGTATATGTGGGAACTCCTTTTATAAATTCTGACGTATATGTATTATCTATAGAAAATACTTTATCAACTTTTGTTTTGTAAAGTGCATCTCCGTAGGCGCGCGTCGTTGCGTTTGTCTGTTTTACTTGTGAGTAATGCGTTGTGGGATTGCCGCTACCGTCAATCATAGCGTACTGCCATACGAAAGCGGGATCATCCGGCACAGCGTACGTGAAGAACGACAAACCTTTCATTCCGAAAAGAATCGAAAGATTTGACTGCCAGCGGATTTCTGCCGCAGTAACGTTCGAATACGCTCCGTGCTGAGTGAGCAATACTATCACGCGTGTTTCTTTATTATATTTCTTAGCAATATCCGTTACCGTAGCAAGATTTTTCAAAAATTCTCCTCTGTGGGATTCTGTTGTTTCTATGCCCATCAAATCGTAATAATCAAAGCAAATGTAATCGGGGTTTACTTTCTCGCAGAACGTATCAACATATTCTTCATATGTTTCTGTACCCAGTTGCGACAAGCTGGCATAAGATGGGAGTAAATTTACAAACACCTTGTCCTCAGGCGAAAGCCTGTGTATAGCATCTGCTATTTGTGCTATCACGTCAAATTTATCTGCGGAAGGTTCGTCGCACACAATCCATTCTGTTATATTTGTGCAGTCTGCGTAATACTCCAAAACTTTTTTTACCTCAGCATCTACGTTTTCCTGCGATAACGTCTCTTTCGAGTCGTAAATACTTGTTATTCTGCTGTCTGTGATTGCAGCTTTGAGGCCTTGTGCCTCCAAAAGCTTTACTACGTTTTTAATTTTCTCATGTTCTCCGGGAAATCTCTGTATCGGAATCGTGTCAAAACCTGCTTCTTTCATATATCTGATGCTGTCGGCATCAAAACCGTCTGCATCCGGGCCCCAGTAAAACGTAAGAGAATAATCTGTAGTCTCAAGTGTTTCGAACGTCTTAAAATCTTTGGAAGCTCCGTCTGCATTCGGGTCGTGCGTGGACTTTTCGTCGCCTTTGCACGATGCAAACAATGACATCACAAGTGCCACCATACAAATCATCATTAAACTTCTGCGTATTCTTACATTAACTCTTTTCAATTTTATCGCCTCTGTTTCTATTTTTGACCGATTAATGATACTATAATAAAAACAGCTATAAAAAGTCAAGTAATTATTTCTATGAGCCCAATGCTTCCCGCAACTTCTCGACTGCCCTTTTCTCAAGCCTTGAGATATATGAACGTGAACAATTTAATATTTTGCCAACCTCGCGCTGTGTGAGCTCAGCTTTCGTTCCGTTCGGCTCGCTCAGTCCGTAACGCAATGTCAGTATTTCCCTTTCTCTTGGTGTCAGCACGCGGGACATCACGTTATACAGCCTTGCAGCACGGAAGTGTGCGTCGATGTCGTCGAGCATTTCCGTATCGTCGTCGCAAAGCAAATCCATTATAACTATCTCGTTGCCTTCTTTGTCTGTGCCCACCGGTTCATTCATCGACACTTCTGCCGCGTACTTTTTGCCGGCACGAATGTACATAAGCATTTCATTTGCTATCCTCGCCCCAATGGGTTTTAGTTTCAGGAGCAAAATCCGACACGGAATTTTCGTCCATATCCTCGCCCTCTGCGCCAAAGAGAAAGATGTGGGCGTTCTCGCCGTCCCAGATGATGCGACGCACCACGGTACGAATGGCAACCCGCTTTTGCTCGTAGCTCATCTCGTCAATGCCGTTTTTGAACATGGTCAGCATTTCACGCATCACATCAAACTCAATATCGCTGAATGCGTGTTCGGATGCAATGCTGACCAGTTCTTCAATGCCCTTGCTGAGCTTGTCGATTTTCAAATTCATTTCGCCCATGCGGTTGATGATATACCGCTTGGCGGCACCTTCCTCGGTCTCGGCAAGGGTGTCCACAAGGAAGCTAACCTTCTTTTCAAGGTCGGCTTTTTCTTTTCGCATACCGGCAAGACGGCGTTCATATTCCTCCCGATTGCCGGAGTAGAACATCTTGCCCTTTTCAAGCTGCCTAACGAAATCGCTCTTTTCGTCCCCAAGGCGTTTCAGCTGTTCGATGACTGCAGTGTCCAGAGTGTTGCCGTTGGCGTTGCGGCGCTTGCAAAGCTCCTTCTTGCTCCGTTCCTTCATCTTGCACACATAGGTGTAGATAGGTTCGCCGTCAGCAGTATTGCGCTTGGACAGACGGGGGTACATCCGATTGCCGCATGCACAGAACACAAGGCCGGTGAGCAACGCTTCGTTTTTGCGGGGACGGCGGTAGGATTTAGACTTATTCCGTTCCAGATTGTCCTGCACTGCCACCCAAACCTTGCCGGGGATGATGCCGGGGTGCTTGCCCACCGACACGATCCATTCATTTACGGGATTGAACACCGTGGTTTTGCCTTTCTCCTGATCGGTGCGATTGTAGGCGAGAATGCCACGCACGCCGTCGAACTCCTCCCGGGGC
>JAGAQK010000122.1 GCA_017622825.1 Clostridia bacterium
GCTTTGACGATTAGCTCGCAAGCAGCCGGATTTGTAATCCATACGAGAACCGTTTTTTCCAAAATTATCTCTCCTTAATTTTTTTAAAACTTCTTTGAAACTATTCATGAATCTTTTGTGTCGGCAAGCTACCGTAGCGCGAAAGAAAGTGCAAAGCGGAATAGTACCCTCGTGTATGAAGTATACCACTCCGCCTTGCTTACCGCAACGATTAATTTGAACGTAGCTGCGGTAATATGAGAAAATGAAAGAAAATAATATTACACTTTTTATTCAAAAGTGATAACCAAATCAACATAGCTTCCAACCCATCTCTGTGTAAATCCATACCATTCAAGTGTAAGCCTGTAAACTTTAGCGTGAACTGTGTCTCCCGGTTTGCAATTTTTCCTTGCTTCGATAAGATCAGCAGTCGATTTTATTTCTTTACCGTTGAAAACAGTCAAAATATCGTCTTCTTCAAAGCCTGCAACGTCAGCCGGACTTGAGCTTGCAACGCTGCTGACAACTATGCCTCCGGGGTAGCCCTGCTTTTCGAGCGCTTCAGCTGTAAGTCTCTCGTTAAACTCCAAGCCAAGATATATACTTGCTGTAAATCCATTTTCGATAATATCGTTGCAAATCCTCACAACATCATTTGAAGGGATAGCAAAACCCATACTCTCGTATCCCGTTTCAACGAGTTTTACGCTGTTTATACCAATAAGTTTGCCGTTTACATCGCATAATGCTCCTCCGGAATTTCCCGGGTTAATTGCTGCGTCTGTCTGTATAAGTTGTAAATCTTCATAAGAATCCTCTGTCTGAATTGTTCTGTTCAAGCCACTTATAATGCCTTGGCTCGTGGACCCCATAAATTCGAGTCCGCCCGGATTGCCGATGGCTATTGCAATGTCGCCGACACTAACAGAGTCTGAATTGCCGATTTCTATCGCCGGTAGCCCCGTTGCATTTATCTTAATGACCGCTAAATCTGCACCCTGATCATAACCTACAACGCTTCCTTTGTACTCATTTGACGTATCCTGGTAAAGAAAGACGGTCATAGACGAATTTGGGTTGTTTTCGCCTGAAGTCGTCATCATTGCTTTAATAACGTGATAATTTGTAATGATATATCCATCGGCTGTATATATGACCCCGGAACCTTCTCCCGAAGACTCATAATTACCGTATGGGCCATAATTCGTCACTGTTGTTACGCGTATGCCTACAATTGACGGGCTTACTTTTTTTGCAACTGCCGTAGCAGGTGACGTTACGGTTTCTACGTTTATCGAAACGTTTCCTTCAACGGAATTATCGTTTTCTGTGTTGTTGTCGCTGCTGTTGCCGTCTTCGTCTTTGTCGTCGTTTTCATTGTTGATATTTTGACCGTAATCGCTTGGCGTGGACTTGACAGCGCTATTCTTCCTGTCTTTGCTATCTTTTACCAATGCAAAAATCCCTGTGGACAAAAATGCGCTTAGTATGCTGCATACCAAACAAGCGGCAAGCATCTTCCCGAAAGACAGTTGTTTTTTCCCTTTACTGTGTTCTTGTGGCTCCTGTATATTTGCTGACTTCGCCTTATCGCAGCAACCGGGCTGCAATATTACTGCCGTGGTCGGTGTTACGGGTTTATCAGATGTGTTTAATGTATCGTTTGCATTATCATAATCTTGCATAACATGCATACCTTCCTTTCTTTGTACGTTATAAAGTATAAGAGTAGTATGTGTCAAATTCAAGGCATGTGTGTATCAAAATTGTATTTTTTTCGAATCATATTAATTTTTTGATGAACATATACATCACTGTAGTAATTATATAGGAAAAGAAGGCGATTGTATGAAGATTACTTACATAAGGCACGGCAAAATAAAAATAACTATTCTAATCGTGCTTATTCTTTTGGCAGCTACACTGGGGGCAGTCGGCGTGGGGAATTCCGTTATAAACAGCGTAGCAAGCGCGGCTTCGGCAAAATTGCCGATTTATTGCACCGACAACGACAACAGAGAAATCGCACTTACGATAAATTGCGCGTGGGGAGCTGACGACATTGGCAGCATCCTTGAAACATTGGACAAATATAACGTGAAGGCAACTTTTTTTGTGCTTGGCACATGGGCAGAGTCGAATCCCGACAAACTTAAGGAAATATACTCGAAAGGACACGAAATCGGCAATCATTCTTATTCCCACAAACTGCCATCTAAGTCAACAAAAAGTCAACTTTCGTCTGAAATCGACAAGTGTAATGAAATAGTCGAAAAAATACTCGGTGTGAAGCCTATGCTATATAGAGCACCTTCCGGTGACATTACAAGCGACGTTCTGGAGCTTACTGAAGAAAAGGGAATGTACAACATTAAGTGGTCTGTAGATTCTATTGATTGGCGCAACGATATGACGTACGACAACATATTAAGCCGTGTTTTGGGCAGAACCGAATCAGGTAGCATACTGCTTTTCCATAATGACACTAACCATACTGCTGATGTTTTACCGGAAATAATATCTTCACTCATCAAGCAGGATTTCAAATTTGTTAAGGTTTCAGAACTAATTTATAAAACTGATTATTACATCGACAATGCAGGGGTGCAGCATAAAGCGTGATTTTTTGGTTGCAATAATTGTTTTGATATAATATAATTTGCAAACGGCGGTCATATATGAAACAGACTGCACATATACTTTTGGTGTAGACGCTTATGGGCGTAAGATACTTATGAAATACGAGAGGTGTAGATTGTGGTAAACGGCAGATGCGAGAGCAATGTGGCAACTGTGTCGGGAGTTATTGTTAATAAGCCTGTTTTCGGGCATGAGATTTACGGAGAAGGCTTTTACTATTTTGATATTAGTGTAAAAAGACTGAGCAACAGTTTTGACATTATACCGATTACCGTTTCAGAGAGACTTGCTGATTTTTCAGAGTATGAAATTGGCAGATACGTAGAGGTTGAGGGCCAGTTCCGTTCGTATAATGCAATGCAGCCGGATGGCAGCACAAAGCTTATGCTTACAGTTTTTACACGTGATATTAAATTTTTCGATGCTGGCGAAGCGTACGAGGTTGACGTTAACAAAGTTGTTCTTGACGGATTTATTTGTAAAAGGCCTGTTTATCGTAAAACCCCATTTAACCGAGAAATAACTGATTTTTTACTTGCAGTTAACCGTTCTTATAACAAATCAGATTACATACCGTGTATTTCGTGGGGACGAAACGCTCGCTTTTGCGGCAAACGTTCCGTAGGTGAAAACGTGAGAGTAACGGGGCGCATGCAGAGCCGTAAGTATGAGAAAAAACTTGAGGATGGCACAGTGCTTGAAAAAACGGCGTACGAGGTTTCGGTGTCGCAAATCGAGATTAATAAAGAAGAAAGCATTGCTTGCGAAGGCGTGGCGAATGCGCAGGATACTACGGAAGTTCCCGTTGCAGCCGCTGCGGAGACGCCAAAAGATTGATTTATACATCATAATTAAATATTGAATGTGATTTATTTGTAGCTGTCTTTAATTTTAAGGGCAGCTTTTTTATAATTTTTTAATATTTTTTTATGAAAGACTTTATGACATGAATATGATTTTTTTATCGTGCTCATAATATAATAGTCATGTACTTTAACAAAGGAGGAATTTTAATGTTGACTGAATATTCTTATTCGAACTGCTGTTTGTCAGAAGCACAGAGTGAGCAGAATACAATGGATACGGATTCTTTGAAACAGTATCTTCGCGAGATCGGCAGATATGAGCTTTTGACAGATGATGAAATCAGAACACTTTTTAAGAGAATAGAAGCGGGCGATAAAGCTGCCCATGATGTTGTTGTTGAACATAATCTCCGTCTTGTTGTTAAATATGCCAAGAGTATCAAAAAGGCATACCGTGCGGAGGAACCCATAATGGATCTTGTTCAGGCCGGAAATATCGGACTTATGCGTGCCGTTGATAAATTTGAAGTTGATAAAGGTTATGCTTTCAGCACTTATGCCAGTTGGTGGATTAAGCAAAGTATTATAAGACATATTTTTGATAACGAAAGTCCTATCAGGGTGCCTGTTCATATGAGTGAGCGTTTTGTATCGCTTTCCAGAATAATAAGGACATTCCAGGAGGAAACGGGCAGGGAGCCTACATTTGAAGAAATTTCAAAGAAGATGAACATCACACGAAAGGAATATGATGTTTTCAAATCGCTTGACCGTAATGTTATTTCTTTGAACAACGTTGTTAGTGATGACAGTGATACCGAAATGATGCATTTTATTCCTGATGGCGATTCATCTGACCCTGTTTATGAAGAAATTCATCAAAAAATGCTGTGTGAGACTATTAATGACGTTCTTGCTCGTCTTGATTCGAGGGAATCCTACATCATTAAGGCTCGTTTTGGCCTTGACGGAATGCCGGCGAAAACCCTCGAGGAAATCGGCGTTGATTTGAATATTACACGCGAGCGCGTGCGACAAATCGAAGCTGTTGCCATGAAAAAACTACGTACCTCAGTTAAAGCGGAGGCACTTAGAGCCTATAAATAATACCATTTTCTCTCTTCTCTCATGAGACAAAGCCCACATCTTGCATACTACTTGCAAAAGGTGTGGGCTTTGTCATTGTGCTCTGATGTGCTTTACATAAAAATGAAAAGGGAATATAATAGCCGTGTGTGTTTTCACTTTGAAAAACAAAAGGAGCATAAATATGAAATTTCTCAGTATAATACAAAAAATTGTCAAAGTGGCAATAGTATTAATTATAATCGCTATAAGTTTATTTTTTGCAGGTGCAGTGTATGAGTTAATTTTGGTTGGTATAGAGCTGTTGAGTCATGGGGCGAGAACTATAGACATGGATTTAATAACTCACGCGCTGGAGCATGTTGTTCATTTTGTTGCAAATGGCATTTTGCTTTTGTTCGTTTTTAGATATTTAAGGCATGAGTTGCACGACGGTACGCCATATACGGCAGAAGGTGCAAAAGAATTGCAGGAAATAGGAATACATACGATGATTCATCCGGTTATTACGGGTTCTATTATCACTATTATTTATGTGGCATGCGGTAAAACATTTCCTGCTTTTTTCACAGAAAGCAGTTTTATGGGCGTTCTTTTAGGATTTGTTTTGATTTTTGTTTCGCTGATGCTTAGATATGGAGCAGAGCTTGAAAAGAATAAATCAAACAACGACTCTAAAAATACAGAAGAATCAAAGAATGTTGACAAAATAGAGGATTGACAAAAATGGCAAATTTTTACACATCTGTAAATCAAATTATTGGTAAAACACCGCTTCTGGAACTTACAAAAATTGAGAGGGAGTATAAACTGAATTCAAGGCTTTTTGCAAAACTTGAGTATCTCAATCCCGCCGGCTCTGCAAAAGACAGAGTTGCCCTTAAAATGATTGAAGATGCAGAAGAGCGTGGTTTGATAAATGAAAATTCGGTTATAATAGAGCCTACAAGCGGAAATACAGGAATAGGATTAGCAGCAGTTGCGGGTGCAAAAGGTTACAGAGTCATTATAGTAATGCCAGATACCATGTCGGCAGAAAGGCGAACACTTATGACGGCTTACGGTGCTGAACTCGTTCTTACAGATGGCTCTAAAGGAATGAAAGGCGCCATTGAAAAAGCTGATGAGCTTGCACTGTCAATACCAAATGCTTTTATACCGGGACAGTTTGATAATCCGGCTAATGCAAGGGCTCATTTTGAAACTACAGGTCCGGAAATTTACAACGACATTAGCGGCGAGATTGACATTTTCGTAGCAGGTGTAGGCACCGGCGGTACTATAACAGGAGTGGGAGAGTACCTTAAAAGTAAAAATACGGAAATAAAAGTGGTAGCCGTTGAGCCTGCCGATTCGCCGTATTTGTCGCAGGGAAAAGCAGGTGCACACAAAATACAGGGAATTGGTGCGGGATTCGTGCCAAAGGTACTAAATACGACTATTTACGACGAGATTATAACTGTAGATAGTGAAAGTGCCTTTGAAGCGGCTCGCAATATCGGCAAAAAAGAAGGGGTTCTTGTGGGGATTTCTTCGGGAGCCGCGTTGCATGCTGCAATAGAAGTGGCGAAAAGAAAGGAAAATGAAGGAAAAAACATAGTGGTGTTGCTTCCTGATACAGGAGACAGATATTTATCTACGGAGTTATTTAGACAATGATTTTAAAAATTTTTATAACTTTTTTTAAAATTGGGCTGTTTACTTTCGGTGGCGGTTACGCAATGATTGCTCAGATTAAAGAGTGGATTGTGAATAAAGAAGGCTGGTTGACGGATGATGAACTTACAGAAATGATTGCCATAGCCGAAGCAACGCCGGGACCGATTGCCATTAACATGGCAACATATGTTGGGTATAAAAAAAGACGATTTTTGGGTAGCGCGGCGGCAACAGTAGGTGTTGTTTTACCATCTTTTATAATTATTTTCATCATTTCGTTGTTTTTAGAAGATTTTATGAGCAATAAATATGTGGCGTATGCTTTTGTGGGAATTAAAAGTGCCGTGTCATTTTTGATTCTCAAAGCCGGTTTTGATATGCTAAAAAAAATCGAAAAGAAATTATTGCCGATTATTACTTTTATTGCCGTTTTCGGTGCAATGATAATTTTGGATATTTTGTCGGTATCATTCAGCTCTGTTTTCTATATTTTGATAGGTGGCACAGTCGGCATTGTTGTATACACGCTTATCGATATAGATAAGAAAGGGGGCAAGCCATGATTTTTTTGATGTTATTTATTGAGTTTTTTAAGGTCGGCTTGTTTACTTTCGGCGGCGGATTTGCCATGATACCGCTTATAGAAGATATTGTTGTGAGCTACGGTTGGCTTACTGAAGCCGAGTTTTATAACCTGATTGGTATTTGCGAATCAACACCGGGACCTGTTGCGATTAATATGGCAACGTATATAGGTTCGGAACAAGGCGGCTTATTTGGCAGTTTTTGCGCTACTTTGGGTGTTGTTTTGCCTTCTTTTATTATAATTGTATTAATAGCGGCAATTTTGAAAAACTTTACTGAGAATAGGTTTTTTAGAGGCTTTATACGCGGAGTAAAACCAGTAGTTGCAGCTTTGATTTTGGCTACCGGAACAACGTTATTACTTAAAAACATAGGTATCTCACTGAGCGGAACGTTCACGCCCGGTTGGGCCGCTATAATAGTTCTCGCGGCTGTTACAGCTCTGTATTTCTTTTTTAAAATTGTATTTAAAAAGAAGCTTTCGGCGATACAGATTATTTTGATATCTGCAGTGCTCGGAGTATTGGTTTGTAACATAATTTCGCCTTAATTGTGACTAAAAAGTCTATAAAAAAACAATTTAAAAAAATTGACTTTTAACCCCCGTTTAGATAGTCTTTTATGTAAGGACTTACGAGTTACATGGGGGTTTTTATTATGAGAAAAAATGGTAAAAAAATACTTATTTGGATAATTCCGGTAATTTTACTTATTGCTGTCATTTCATTTGTGGTATATTTTGCAACACGTTCTTCGCAGCCGGCAGCCTTGCCAACGCAGGAGGCTGCGGAAAGCAACGCTGCAGCCACACCAGGCTCGACAAGTTCGGCAAATGTGAAGCCTACAGTTTCATCAGCGGTAACTCCAAACGTTTCGACAACAGCAGAGCCAAGTGTTTCGTCAACAGCAGAACCAACTGTTTCGTCAACAGCAAAGCCAACTGTTTCGTCAACAGCAAAGCCAACTGTTTCGTCAACAGCAGAGCCAACGCTGGTGCCGACAGCATCATCAACGAAAGATGCCGACTACGATAGCAGTGGCAACACGCAGATTTTCTTGAACGACGCGGGGTCAACCGTAAAAAACAATAATGGCGGCGTTAAAATTGCATCGAATGGCAACGTTTATATAACAAAAGCCGGAGAATATGATGTAAGCGGCAGTTTTACGAATAAAAGTATAATAGTAGAGATGGCAGAGAGCGATAAAGCTACACTGAATCTTCAAGGTGTGAGCATAACGTCGTCTGTGGGCGCACCGATAGATATTTTGAGTGGTGACAAAGTGGAAATAAGTGCTATAAATGGCACAAAAAACACGATTACTGATAACAGAAGCAGCGGAAGTGATGCGACTGGAGGCGCAATACAGTCCTGTGTTGATTTGGAAATAAAAGGAAAAGGCAGCCTCACTGTTATTTCTAAGTACAATAATGGCATTGATACGAACGATGATCTGGAAATAAAAAATCTTACTTTGAAAGTGACCGCGCCTAATAATGCTCTAAAAGGAAATGATTCGGTCACGGTCGAATCCGGTAATATAACGACGATATCGACAATGGGAGATGGTATTAAAACGACGAATTATGACGTTTCTGATACAGGGAAACAAAGGGGAATTGTGACGATTTTAGACGGTATGGTAACAATTTATGCAGCTTGCGACGGTGTTGATGCAGCTTATGATGCGGTTATTTCGGGTGGCAATGTTGCAATATATACAGCATCGTATTCGGAGTATTCTGAAAATGTTACTTCGACTTCTGCTACTGCTGCTGACGTAGTTGTTAACCCCGGCGTTTCATCGCGAAGAAGACCCGGCGGCATGGGCGGCGGAATGGGCGGCGGCATGAGCGAGGGCAATCCGGATGCCGTGGACTATTCGTGCAAGGGAGTGAAAGCTGTAAACTCCGTGAAAATTTCCGGCGGCACTGTGAGCGTGAAATCGTATGACGATTCGCTTCACGCAGGCAATGTTGACGTAAGCGGCGGCACGTTGACGCTTTACTGCAACGATGACGCTATACACGGTGACAATACCGTAAATATCTCTGCAGGCAAAATTAATATACAGAAATCTTATGAGGGTGTGGAGGCTCCCGTTATTAATTTTAAAGGCGGTACGACGCATATAACGGCTTCTGATGACGCAATGAACGCGAACGCTTCAAACTCTTCATTAAATATTAGTGGCGGCGTGATTTATTTTAATGCCGGCGGTGATGGTATAGATTCTAACCATTCCGTAGTGATGTCGGGCGGCGTTGTGCTGGCGCAGGGACCGTCGAATGGTGGCAACGGCGTGATTGATTACGACAGAAGTTTTACTTTCAGGGGAGGCTTGCTTCTTGTTACGGGGGCTAACGGAATGAACCAGAAGCCATCTGCTGCGAGCGGTAATACCGTAATTGCAAAAAACATCTCGACAAATACAAATTCGTATATTACACTGACCGTAGACGGTGAGGTTACCGCGGTTATTAAGATAACAAAGAACAGTCAAAGTTATTGTGTGGCTGCCTATAATAATACAAGCTATGGCAGTAGCGGCAGTGTTTCCGTAACTACATCAACGAGTGTGAGTTTGACGGATGGTTTGTACTATGTAAAATAATTTTTTATTATATGTAATATTTTTGCTGTTCTGCAAGTTGTAATGTATAGGCGGGGTTTAATGGAGGGATTGGCTTGATTCTATATGTTGCCGGTGCGCTGTTTGTTTTTGACGATAATGATGTAGAGAACAGCAATAAATTTGAAAAAATATACTTGCTGTACGGTAAATTGATGTACAGTAAAGCTTATGATATTTTAAAAGAACATGGTCTTGCGGAGGATGCTGTCAGTGAGGCTTTTATTCGCGTGTTCAGAATTCTTCATAAACTTGATGATGAGGTGCCGTCGGGGAGAACGGCTTCTTTTGTTGTTACCGTTGTAAAAAACGTAGCTCTTACCATGATCCAAAAACAAAATGCTGCCGAGGTTTTGCCTTTTGATGAAATGCCGGACGTTCCCGAGAAGTCAACTATGGAGGAGGACGTTGTGAGTAAGCTCAGTGCAGATGAAATTATGACGATTGTTGACGAATTGCCGGAGGATTTGAAGCAGGTGTTTTTACTGTTTTTTGCTTATGATATGAGTTTGAAGGAAATAGGCAAAACATTAAATATCACTCCTAATCTTGCGGCTGTCAGATTACATAGGGCAAAGAAGAAGCTTTCTAAGAGAGTTTTGGAAGAAAAGAGGGCATGACATGAGCAGAAGAAATAATTTGAAAAATTCGGAGTTTGAGTATATTGCTCGTTCTTACGTCAAGCAGTATGGTGAAATGCTTGAAAAAGAGAATTTGTCAGAGGATGTACAAGGATTAAAGCAACCTAAAATGCCTGAAATTAAAGCGAAAGCAGCGGCAGAGAAACGTTCCGTATTATATAAATATGCCGGGATTGCTGCAACCGTTGTGTTGGTTTGCGTGATGATGGTGGTGGCTGTTATTAGCGTTAGAAATATTTTGAACAACGGTGATAAGGTGGAAGAGCAAACCGGTGAGACGCCCAACACCGAGTACGTGGAGTGGGAAGCGCCGAAAATGTCTGTTGTTGGTGAGCGGTTTAGTGTGACTGACGTACAAGAGGATAACGGCAGAGTTATTTATTCTGTGGCGGACGTTGCGGGCGATGACGTTGTTGTGACATTAAGTCCGCGTGCTGAGGCTGATTACAGGGGAATGAAAGATTATAGAATGGACGACGGTACGGTTGTGTTTGTTAAGGGTGATTTTGGTTATAAACTGATGGCGTATATGTATGAAGATACGTGGGTTGAGGTGTCGTGCAAGTTTGATTATGCGACTTTGGCGGATGTTTATAATTTTTTGCGTTTTGAAATGTAAATTTTTTCCAGAGCTGTAATATTTTTGGTACGTGCAAGGTTTAATAAGCATAACAACCAAAATGAAAGGATGATACGTATGTTGAAAAAATTTAAAAAAAGTAAAAGTTTTATTTGTTTTGTTGTGTTGCTTTTGTTTTGCATTACTATATCGGCGTGCAATGTCGTGAACGAGTCTCTTCCTGATTCAAAGTATGAAATGTTTTATGCGGGTATGGCTAGCAATGACAATATGGGAGATAATGAAGAACAGTATCTGGAAATAAAAGAAAACAAATTTATGGAGACTGAGACGCACCTTACACAGGCTTTTTCATTAAAAGTTGATACTGCGGCATATACAAACGTTTTGAGGTATATAAATAAGGGAATGCAGCCGCCTGTAAATGCGATACGGACAGAGGAGCTTATAAATTATTTTAATTATGATGACGTTGTTGAAATCGGAGAGGAGCATCCCTTCGGTGTGGTAACTCACGTGGAAAAGTCGCCTTTTGCCGGAGGGAAGCATATGGCGTATATAAGAATAAAGACCGAAGACATCAATTCGTCTGATTTGCCGCCGAGCAATCTTACTTTTTTGATTGACACGTCAGGTTCTATGATGTCTTATGATAAATTACCTTTATTGCAGCAGGCGTTTTCACTTCTGGTGGAGACTTTGACAGAAAATGATACTGTAAGTATAGTAACGTATGGAAGCACCTCTCAAACGCTTCTGGATAGTGTGAGCGGAGCGGATAAAGAAAGAATATTGGGTGTTATAAATTCTTTGGAAGCATCTGGAAGTACCGCAGGTGCGAAGGGTATACAAACTGCATACCAGCTCGCTCAAAAGAATTATAATTCAAAATACAATAACAGAGTTATTTTGGCTACCGACGGCGATTTTAACGTAGGAATTTCTGATACGGAGGAATTAAAAAATTTCATTTCAGAAAAGCGTAACAGCGGTGTTTATCTTAGTGTGCTTGGTTTTGGCACAGGTAATTTGCGTGATGATATAATGGAAACGCTTGCTGCAAACGGTAACGGCAATTACTCGTATATTGACAGCATTACGACTGCAGAGAAGGTTCTTGTAAAAGAAATGGGAGCTAATATGTTTGTTGTTGCAAAGGACGTTAAAGCTGAGCTTCGATTCAATAAAGATACTGTAAAGGAATATCGTCTTGTGGGATACGAGAACAGATTGATGTCTTCTGAGGAATTTGACGACGAGAAGAAGGATGCCGGTGAAATAGGCTCCGGCACTGACGTTGTGGTTTTGGTTGAACTTATTTTACAAGATGCAACGTCAAAAGATGAAGAAGCCAATCTACTTGACGTTTGCATACGGTACAAAGACGTAGAAAACGAAGCTCAAAAAGAGTTGATCGTACCTATCAGTAATAATGCTAACGCAGAAGGTGACGGTAATAACGTCAACACCGACTTTAGATTTGCGTGCGCAGTAGCTGCATTCTGCGAGAAATTGAGAAGCTCAAAATATATAGACGATTTGTACGATGTCAATGATATAGCTGCGTTTGCACGCGAAAATATTGGCAACGATACAGACGGCTACAGGAAAAATTTTGTAGAGCTTGTTGAAAAATATATATCAATGTTTAAGCTTCTTGATGATACACGCACTCAGTGACTACTGATATCACTCTATAACGATTTTAGCGACTCTAACCGTCAAATGTCGACCATATTCGTAATCTGACGGCGCGATTACCAACATTTCGTTGCATGCTTTGTCATCATTAGATTCTTTGAAAGTAGACAAATGCAGAGGAGAGTCGTCGTCTAACCAAGTGGCGGAAAGGACCTTGCCGGGTAAACGTAGCAGGGTTTTTTCGCTGTCTTGGTCTTTGATAACAACGTTTGCGTCACCTTTCATTACGCAGCCGTAATGGAAAAGATAATATGATTTACCGTCTTGAAGGACGAAGTCTCCGTTAGGACTTTTAACTTCAATATTGCAAGGTTTTGGCAAATAAATTGCTTCGCCATAGCATTGTGTCCACTGACCGATAAGTTCGAGATATGCAGCATCAATATTTCTAAGCATGCCATCTCCCATAGGGCCAACGTTAAGAAGCATATTTGAACCGCATTTGCGACATATACACAAGTCTTCAATAATGGCTTTTGGGGCAATGTACGATAAATCGTCTTTGGCGTAACCCCATACGCTGCCAAAAACCTGACACATTTCGCTGGCAATGTACTTTGGTGAACCTTCAAAATTAATAGGCTGAGGACGTCCTCGTTCAAACGTGACGCTGTCAAGCTCTATATGGCCTAATTCGCCTCTTGCTCCAAGACCTGTGTTGTTAATAATCATAGCGTCAGGTTGATATTTACGAATAATACCGTAAAGAGTGTCTTCTTCCCAGTTTTCGTTTGGCTTGCTCCACATGCCGTCAAACCAAAATCCGCCGATCTCGCCGTAATTTCGACAAAGAATTTCTATACTTTTTTGTAGATATTTAAGGTAAGTAGGGAAGTCTGTGTTATAGTGAGGCTCATACCAATCAAGCAATGTGTGATAGAAAAACGGCTTGATGCTTTCTTTGTTGCATGCATCAACAAATTCCTTAATCAAATCTCTGCGGCAGAGAGAGTGCGGCGCATCGTAATCATTAAGTCCGCAAGTATCATAAAGAGAAAAACCGTCGTGATGTCTTGCTGTCAGCGTAATGTATTTACAACCTGCATTCTTAGCGGCAAGAACTAATTTTTCAGCCCAATCATGTTTAGGATTGAAGCTTTTCATCAGCTCGGCATACTCGTCTTGCGGAATATTAAAAACTGCCTTGGCCCATTCGCCTTTGCCGATAATGCTGTACAATCCAAAGTGCACGAACATTCCGAATCCATAATTTTCAAATCTCTTTATATAATCCTTCACAATCATTTTGAATACCTCGTTTGCCTTATTTATCGTAATTTTGTTTTAGGAAAATTATATAAACTAAATAATAGGGTGTCAAGCAAGGCTTAATTATAGTTGGCAAATACGTCATAATAAAAAGAATATTTAATTTTGTACTGATAAGTGTTATACTGTAAGTGAATTTTAATGCAAAACAGAGGATGTCTATGAGTACAACGGATGACTTTATAAAAAAATACAAGCTTTTGGATAAACTTTGCAAGGAAATGTATATGTCCGATAAGGGTGTTACTTCATATATTGATGATATGAAGAGCGTACCGTTTGCAGATAGCAAAATCATTGACGGTTGGCGTGATGATTTATATAAGCTGATTGAACTGCGTGGCAAACGAAATAAATGGGCGCACGACGATGATGTTGTGAATTTTTCTCGTTCTGACTGTACATGGATTGAAGATTTTCATAAGCGAGTGCTCAAAGGAAATGATCCGCTTGCACTTCTCAGAAAACATCAAAAAATGTCGAATAAAGTTAAGTCTGTAAATGCTCCAAAAAAGACGAAAAAGCGGAAAAAAAGTCGCTTGAAATCTTTTCTTTGGCGTATTGCGCTGATTGCAGGCATGGTATTGCTTGTGTATTATCTTTTGAAAAAGTTATTTTAAGTATGAATGATATTGTTTCGGTTTTAAAAGAAAATAAAGACGATAAATACGCATTGTTTCAGTCGTCTTTAATACCTAATGTGTCTCCTGAATCGATAATAGGAGTGCGTACTCCCGTATTGCGAAAAGTCGCAAAAGAACTAATTCAAAATAACGTACCGGGTGTCTCACTGACACAATTTTTAAAAGAACTTCCACATCGGTATTTTGAAGAAAATCAATTGCATGGTTTTGTGATTTCGGATATAAAAGATTTCCAAAAATGTATAATGGAATTGGAAAAATTTTTGCCATATATGGATAATTGGGCGACATGTGACCAAACATCTCCAAAGGTATTTCAAAACAATAAAGAAAAATTGATGCCTTATATACTAAAATGGGTAAGTTCTAATCATACGTATACTGTAAGATTTGCGATTGGCATGCTAATGCGACATTTTCTCGGGAATGATTTTACAACAGAACATTTGGAAATTGTTGCCGGTGTTTCGTCAGAAGAATATTATGTTAAAATGGAAATTGCTTGGTATATGGCAACAGCTTTGGCAAAACAATGGGAAAGTACAATACCATATTTGGAAAATTATCGACTTGAAAAATGGGTACATAACAAAACAATACAAAAAGCGATTGAAAGCTACCGTATATCGCAGGAGCAAAAAGATTATCTGAGACAATTAAAAATAAAGGGGTAAAATAAATATGAGAGAATATTTAAAAAGCTTTTTTAATGAATTTGAATATGAGAAGGAAGACGCACAATTCCTGCTTGGTGCGTACGATTCAATTGTTTCGGATGACGAGGCACGGTCGATTTTGGACGAAACGTTGGGAATATATGACAAAAATATCAAATGTGGCAGTGAAGTAATAATAAAAAATTGCGGCAAGATAGCAAAACTTACAAAAATACACGAATTTACTATTGAGTTGCTGGTCTTTATTTGTATGTCGAGAAAGCTTCGTGAAGTATATAAAGAAAGGCAAATCAGTGAAGAAATTTTTCACAACTCAGTCCTTGATTTAAAATATAAATTGGAAGAATGTAAGATTGTCAGAGGCATAAAAGGAAGCTTTGTGGCTTTTTGGTTTATGGAATTTTTTGATATGACGAGATTTGCCCTCGGTCGACTGCAATTTGAAATAGTCGAATTTAAACGGAATTACGAGAAAAACGGTATAAAACTTACACCTGAAAGTAAAGTGCTGAATATGCATATTCCAAGGACGGGCACACCTCTTACTCCTGAAAGCTGCATGGACTCATACAAGCAGGCAGAAGAATTTTTTAAGGAAGAATTAGATGGACCGTGTGTTTTCGTTTGCGACTCTTGGCTGCTTTACCCAGAACACAAAAAAATCTTGCCGGAAACATCAAATATACGCAAATTTGCAGAGCAGTTTGATATTATTGACAACGGGATATTCCGTGATAATCGCGAATTATGGCGCTTTTTTGATACAAATGAGCAAAATCCTGACAGATTACCTGCGGATTCGTCTCTTAGAAGAATCTACGTTGATTATTTGAAAAAAGGAGGCAGAGTAGGCTGGGGATACGGTGTAATAACCAATTACAAGGCCCTCAGACATCGTTAGAAAAAAATATTTTTTAATGACAAACCTATGGCAAAATGGTATACTATTGGCAGTATATTCAGTTATAAGTGCAGGAGGACTTGTATGAAAAAAATAATCACTTTTTGTATGGTATTAATGCTTTCTTTGACGTTTGTATTTTCAGGCGTTTCGTTTGCAAGTGAAAACATCAAACCTGATACTTGGTCGTATGTTGACGGACTTGGTCGAGTAGAGGATACTTTTGGCGAAATTCCTCAAAAAAGGACAGATCATCAGAGAGTTGTCGGTATTTTTTATCATACATGGCATACTGAGTTTGCTACAAAAAGGGTGCCGGTCAATGTGAATTCGGTCATTGAACAGTACCCGGAGGCGGCTATAGATGTTAAGCACAATGATTTTTGGAAAAACAAATATGAAACTACATATACTCCCGGATACTTCTGGAACGAGCCTGTTTTTGGTTATTATAACACTATTGACGAGTACGTTTTAAGAAAACATGCGGAAATGCTTGCTGATGCAGGTGTTGACTTTATATTTATAGATGGCACAAATGGACAGTTTTTATGGGAAGCAGGAGTAAATGCACTGCTGAAAGTTTTCGGAGAAGCAAGGGAGGATGGTGTTGATGCACCTCAAATTGTTTTCTGGCTCAGTCTCGGTGAAGTTGAAAACCGTGTATCTCAGTTAAAAAAGATATATCAGTTATGGTATTCGAAGTCGAAATACGACGATTTATGGTTTAAATGGGAAGGAAAACCACTTGTGCTTTGTTTTGAAGATGTTAAAGAACAGAAATTTAAAGATTCTGATGAGATTATAAACGCGTTTACGTTCAGACCTATCAACCCGTCATATTTTAACCATGGCGGCAGCGATAAAAACTATTGGGGATGGCTCAGCGTTTATCCGCAGTGTAAATATGGCACAACACCTGATGGCAGACCGGAACAAATGGCGGTAGGTATCGCGCAAAATGCGCTTTCGACCACGTATAGGCTCACTTATATGGCAGCCGGAAGCGATGTTATGGGCCGCAGCTATGCATCTCGCGACACCGAAACGTTAGAAGAATACTCATATTCGTACACTTACGGCGGCAAGGAGTATGTTGTTGACCAACGGAACGATTTTGCTACGCTCGCCGGTAGAAATTTCCAGCAACAATGGGATTATGCAATACAAAATGATCCTGATGTTGTGCTTGTAACAGGATGGAATGAATGGACAGCGTACAGAGAATCCGGCTTCTGTGATGCCTTCACAGATGAGTACAGTCGCGATATAGAGCCTACAAAGGGTGAATTAAAGGATTACTACTATTACCAGTTGGTTGCAAATATAAGGCGCTACAAGGGAGTAGATAAGGCGGATTGGAATGATGGCGATAAAAAGACAATTGACATATTCTCAGATGATTTAACACAATGGGATTCTTTAACTTCATACGACCATTATACAGGAAGCACAAGAGACAGAGATTGCGTTGGATATAAGACTTGCAAGTTTGAGAATTTTACGTTGCGCAATGACTTTGTTACATCAAAAGTCGCTTATGATGACAATAATTTTTATTTCTACGTTTCGACTAAAGACGATATATCGTCGGAAACCGACAAATCATGGATGCGTCTTTTTATCGATACGGACTATACAGGAAACAGTCAAAACTGGGAAGGTTTTGAGTATGTTATTAATCGTGTTAATCCTCAAAACGGTACGTGTACGCTCGAACGTTCCGCCGGTATTGGAGAAGATGGCATGTGGGCATGGGAAACAGTCAGCGGTGACATTAAGTATTCCGTAAAAGGAAACGTGCTTCAACTTGAAGTGCCGAAAGCTTCTTTGGGATTTGGCAGCGGTAGCTTTGATTTTAGCTTCAAATGGTCAGATAACATGCAAGTAGAAGGCGATATTATGGACTTTTACACGAATGGCGATGTTGCCCCCGGTGGAAGATTCTGTTTCAGATTCCAAAACAAGGTAAATCTGACAGCGAAGGATGCTTCAAATACATGGCTTATTGTGGCGTGCATTGTGGCTGTAGTTTTAGCTGTTGTTGCTGTGATTGCTGTTATAATAGTTAGTAAAAAGGGGAAGAAGTCTTCGAATGCAGTTGAGCCTGTAAGCGAGTCAAATGAGACTGAGAATGCACAGTAGTATATTTGTATTGCGAAAGCATATGTTTTGTGATAGAATTTTCAAAACACATACTCGGTGCATTTTGGCACAGTATGAATTATTAATTTTATAATAGATCGGAGTTGTTTGTATGAGCAAAAGCGTTCAGGATATCTTGAATCTCATAAAAGATAACGATATCAAAATGATTGATTTTAAAATGGTTGATATCAATGGTCAATATCGTCATGTCACTATACCGGCACAGCATTTTTCTGCTGAAACTATGGTAAATGGAGTTGGTTTTGATGCTTCCAACTACGGATATGCGGTTGTTGAAAAAAGTGACATGGTTTTTATTCCTGATCCTGACACTGCAATAATTGATCCTTTCTGCGAGATTCCTACTCTTTCAATGAGTGGTAACGCTATGATAATTGATACGCCTAACAATAAGCCTTTGGCACAGTATCCCAGAAATATTGTTCTTGCTGCTGAGCAGTATATGAGAGACTTGGGAATTGCTGACACAATGCTTATTTTACCTGAGTTTGAGTTTTATCTCTTTGACCAGGTTGGCTGGGAAGTTCAGTCAAATTCTGTTTCGGCTTTTGTTGATGCTAAACAGTCATATTGGAACAGCATGACTGAGGGAATGGGCAAGGTTGTTCCGAAACAAAAAGCGTATCATATTGCTAAGCCCTTTGATACTTCATATGAATGCAGAAGCGAAATGTGTATGCTTATCGAGGAGGCAGGAATTCCTGTAAAATATCATCATCCCGAGGTTGCGGCTTCCGGTCAGTTTGAGATTGAGCCAATGCTTGGTGAAATGTCAAAAATGGCTGATGCTACAATGATGATAAAATATATTATTCATAACACTGCTGCCAAATACGGTAAGAGTGCTACTTTGATGCCGAAGCCTGTTTACGGTGAGGCCGGCAGTGGTATGCATGTTCATATGATGCTCTTTAAAGATGGTGTGCCGCTCTTCTCTGATGATAATGGTTATTCTCATCTCAGTGAAACTGCTCATTATTTTATTGGCGGACTTCTTAAGCATATAAGTTCCTTGTGTGCTATTACGAACCCCAGTACAAACTCTTTCAAACGTCTTGTGCCGGGCTTTGAAGCTCCTGTTACTGTTGGTTATGCTACATCTAACAGAAGCGCCGTTATCAGAATTCCTGCATACGCAAAACAGCCCTCTGAGCGTCGTTTTGAGCTTCGTAATCCCGATGCTACATGTAATCCTTATTTCTGCTACGCAGCGATTTTGATGGCAGGTTTGGACGGTATTAAGAATAAGATTGATCCACATGCTAATGGTTGGGGTCCTTACGATGTAAATCTTTACAATTTGCCTGAAGAAGAGAAGGCAAAGCTTAAAGGTTTGCCGACATCGCTTGAAGCTGCTCTTGATGCTCTTGAAGCTGACAACGAGTACCTCACAGCAGGTGGTGTATTCCCTGAAATTCTTATCAAAAACTTTATTGCCACAAAGCGTAAAGAATGCAGTGAGCTTTCAAAGATTCCTCATCCTGCAGAGTTTGAGAAGTATTACAATCTTTGATAGAATAATAAAATACGAACGGGGCCTGTATCTTGTAAAGTTACAGGCCCTTTATAATAACTGCAACAAAAAGGGGACTGCGTACAATCCGCAGTCCCTTTTAGATTATCAGTTTGTTATAGCTGAGTTATTCAGCTAATGAAGAATTCGTATAAGCTTCGGCATCAATTTCTGCACCGGAAGCATTAAACGCTGTGATCTTGAAGCATCCGTTGAATGCTCTCTTGCCAACAGTTTTGATGTTGCCGCCTGTAACGCTTGTAAGGTCAAAACAGCCCGAGAAAGCATATTCCGGAATATCTGTGATTGCATTATTAAGTTTTATTGTCTCAATGTTACCGGAGTCAAAAGCACCACCTGCAAAAGATTTCACGTTATCAGATAAAACGATTTCAGAAGAAGGCGCAGTAACTTTAAGAAGAACGCCATCACCGACAATCATTTCTTTATCAGTGTTGTAATAGAACCAACTTGTGTTCTTGAAAGCATTAGAGCCGATACTGTTAACAGAAGCAGGGATTTCTATTTCTGTAAGATTGTAACAGTCATAGAAAGCGTAGCTGCCGATTGAAGTCAACTTTGAAGGAAGTATGATTTCAGGAAGAGCACTGCATCCGTAGAAAGCATAAGGTTTAATCTCGGTCAATGAATCGGGGAGAGAAATAACTTTAAGATTTTTACATCCATAGAAAGCCTTTTCTCCGATACTTGTAACAGTGTCAGAAATAAATACTGTTTCAAGATTGTCACAGAAGTAGAAAGCATAATCTCCGATAGAAGTTACACCGTCAGGAATTGTAATACTCTTAGGTAATTTTGAATTGTAGAACTCTCTGTCATTGATTTGTCCCCAGTTAGTAAATGTAAACGAAGCAATTGACTTAACGTTCTCAGGTATAACGATTGCAGTGTTGTCAACAATGTCAGCCTTAATAAGAACGCCGTCACCGAAAATATGGAATTGGTTTTCGGTAGGAGCCTCTTCATATACGCTAAGGTCTGCATACCATTGTGTGTTATCAAAAGCTTGAACGCCAACGTTTGCTAATTTAAGAGGAATAACAACTTTTGCAAGCTTTTCACAATCTTTAAATGCATAGTCGCCTAAATCAGTAATTGAATCGGGGAGAGTAACTTCTGCCAAAGCTTTACAGCCATAGAACGCATTGTCACCGATTGAAGTTATATCATCCGGTAAGTAAATTGAAGAAATCTTCTCGCATTTGTAAAAAGCATTATTGCCGATAGAAGTAAGCTTACTTGCAACGTTGAACGTTTCGATATTAATACAGCCGCTGAAAACATCATCAGCAAGAACTGTAACTTTTGTAGGTAAACTGAAGCTTGTTAATTTAACAGCATCTTTGAATGCACCTGCACCCAGGTTAACGAGACTACTTGAAGAAGTAAAGTTTACAGCTTCTATTTTATTAATACAATGGTCGAAAGCACCTGAAGCGATACCGTAGGCTTTGTTCGGAATATTAAGTGTTGTGCTGTTATCATCAATGTAATAAATGATAACGTCACGACCAACAAGCAAGTATTTATTGATATCAACGTTGCCTTCATCCGGAGTCTCGGCAGAAGTATTATTTTTCTGCGTCTCAACCTGATTGTTGAACCAAGCAGTGTCGTTGAATACAAAATATCCTATATTTTCAAGAGCTCTCTGGAAAGTTATTTCGGAAAGCTTGCTGCAACCCTTGAATGCATAACTGCCGATTGTAGTTGTCTTTGTAGGGAAGCTGAACTTTTCAAGACTTGAGCAACCATCAAAGGCATGCTCTCCGATAGCAGTAATCTCATTGTCAATTGTAACGTCAGTAAGAGAAGAACAACCATAGAAAGCGTATGCGGGAATCTTGCCCATTGTTTTCGGGATGATAATCTTTTTCAAAGAAGTACATCCTTCAAATATATTAGTGCCGGCAACAATAGGTTTGTTTTGAATTTCAATCTCTGTTATACCTGTACAACCCGAAAAAGCATAATCACCGAGATAGGTAAGGTTTGAAGGGGGAATGAATCCTGCGCCAAGACCTGTACAATTCTCAAATGCTTTCTCACCGATTGAAACAACGTCTTTTGTGAAAGTAACAGATGTAACATCAGAGCGTCCGCTGAAAGCCATATCACCGATTGCAGTAACCTTTTCAGGTATTACAACGTCGCCGCCATTGCCTATGTACTCTACAATCGTTGTTTCAACGATTGTAAATTCTTCTTTATCGTAATCAATTTGAACTACGGGTTTGAAAGTAGCAACTGCCGGTGGCTCAGCTGATGGAGCTTCAGTTGGTGCCGCAGTTTCTTCTTTACTGCATGCGTACAGAGAAAGAGTAAAAACTAAAGCTACCAAAAGCATCAAACAAATCTTCATTGTTGACAAAAAGCTTTTTTTCATAATAGTGTCATCCTCCGAATATCATTATCCACACAATTATAATTCGCTTCTTGAATTAAGTCAATAAATTTTCGAGTGTTTTGAGTATATCATACGCCACTTCTTTGCCTAATTCTTCACTTAAACTCTCAACATACACGTGAAAAGCCTGCTTTTTGTCCTCGGCACACACTCTTGCTGTAAAATCGGAGCCGTGCAAGCGTATTCCATCGACAATTTCGTAGCCGTTTTTTGCAATTTCTGAGTTTGTAAACTTTTTGATAATTTCTGCTTTATTTACTTTTGGCGCACCCTTTTTTACGGGTATTTCCCATTCGGAACGGAAAATCGGCGCATTCAGCAAGGTTTGCGTTTCGATATCGTTTTCTTCATTAATAAAGGCTTCTATGCAACACAAAGCTAAGTCAAAAGCTAAATCATCGAACAACATAAGATATTGGGCATACACACCGTCGATATGCATGAATTTTTCCATTTCTGCCATTATGTCGCCTGTATTACAACCGCATTTTATGATGTAACGGTCGTATTTTGCCGCAATTTTCTCGGCTGCCAATGAGTCGAATGAGGAGAGGAATACCGGCGCATCGCGAA
>JAGAQK010000123.1 GCA_017622825.1 Clostridia bacterium
AAGATGCGCATCCTCCATGCCGTTTTCGACAAGACGGTTTACGGCGAATCTCGCCAACGCAATGCCAATTCCCTGCCCGCGCACGTCAGGCACAGCCGCCACCATGTGCACATATCCGTGTTTCGTTTCGTTATTGCAAAATACGGAAATCGTGGCGCACGGCACTCCGCTTTTCTCTACGAAATACACGCTCTGAGGCAAGTAGTCAGCGTGACCTTCCATGGCGCTCTTAAACAACGACACGTCCTGTTTGCCATCAGTCAAACCATGCTGCACAATTTCAAGCCAAAAATCAATATCCTTCAAGCTACCGTCAAAACTTCTGAACGAAAATCCTTCCGGAAGCACTACGTCAAATAACTCATCTGACTTTCTTTTCCAGTTTAAAATAAGCTGTTTCATAATTACTCCTCCTGCTCATCATCACTTGCTTCGCTTTCAGCGTTCTCAGCATTCTCGATATTCTCCACATTATCAGCATTCTCACCGGCATTCTCAGCAGCTTTCTTTGCAGCCTTCTTCTTTTTGGATCTTACTATTACAATGATGATAATTGCAATAATTATCAAAACAAGCGCAGCCACACCGGCGATTATAGCGTAGAACACCGACTCCCTAATCTCAATACCGAATATCTCAACAACTTCCTCCGCAAGATTAATCTTAACAGAAGCAAACTCAAACACGTCATTAGTTTCAGTAACGGCACGAACAGTCAAAGTATATGACTCGCCACCCTCAAGATGTGCAAGGCCTATAACACCATCAAAACAATTGTACGCATCACAATGCTCTTTGTATTTTCTAAGACTCTTGAAAACATCAATTCTGAAATCCGTTTCAAGCGTAGTCCAGAAGCCATCATCAATCCTGTACTCAAAGCTTCTCACAGACTCAGTACAAACACCCCAACCTCTAAGGATAATTTTGCTGTTTTCCGGGCTTTCCAAATCAAGCGTTTCCTCAACTATCGCCGTGTCGGCAGCATCAAGAACAAGACCCGAAAATTCATCAAAGCACGCACGGAATGCATAATCAGCACCCGCCGGTCTTACCGTAAAATCAGCGATAGCGTACTCACCGGCAGAAGATTTACCTCTGATAGCCACCTTCTGCTCCCCTGTTATCTTTATGTCAGACGGCGCTTTATACCTTACAATGTCGCCGCACTTTTCAATTTCAGCTTTTTTCCACTCTCCGCCATCTACGGAATACTCCACGCTCTTTACGCCTTTGTCGTTATATGTCCAACCTTCAATAGTATATGTATCTTCTGTTACTATTCCCTCACCGGTCACAGCACCGTCATTAACGGTAGCGCCGATAGGCGAACTGACGTTATTTTTATAAGTCTCCTGATTTATGGGAACAAGCTCAAAAGGCTCAAACTTCACATCATCCATTCCGGTATAACGAATAATGTCATATCCGTCGCGGTTAATCTTATCCTGCAAATCCTCAAGCGTTCCTGCATTGCCTCCTGCACCCCATACACGCATTCTCATGAAAGGCGTTGTTTGCTCCAACGTTGTAACCTGCAAAAGATTTCCCCAACTATCATAAACTATGTCATATATCAAAATAATATGGTAATAGCCCTTGTTAAGCGCATATCCCACTTTCAACTGCTCAATATCATTTCCCACAAACTGGAATCTTGCATCTTTATACTCGGGGTCTCCCTCTTTATATGTCACCTCTGCAATCATACCCGTTGTGTTTCGTCCCGACAATCCCCACGCGTACGAAACGAAGCCGCTGCAGTCGGTTGCAAAATACGGACCATATTTTATGGGGTCGCCGTATTCCTCATTATACCACGTATTTTCTCCCAAAGTTGTATACATTTTACTGTTTATATCACGCGTAGCTTCAACGTAATCATTAATTGAGCAACCGAATCCAACATAAATTCCTTTGTGAACAGGCTGTCCGTACGGAAGTCCCTGATACTCCACTCCTTCTCTGAAATAAAGATTCTGACCGTTTCCGGGATAACTTTCAATTTCTGAAAGAGCAGTCCATTTTACTTCATAAAATTGTCTTGCCCTTTTCAATATATTTTTCACGCCCTCAGAAAGTTCGTCTCTCTTTACACCGCTTACTTTGTTAATATCAGCAGCAACAATACCGTAAGGGTCTTTTTTCGGAGAAGCTGCATTGCCAACTGCAAAACATGCAAAAACAACTGATGCCACAGTAGCAAAAAGTACAAACGTTCGTATAAATTTGCTATAGGATTTTTTTGTTTCAACTTTCATAATAATAAAAACACCACTTTCAAAACTACTTTTTATACGAATATAAAATCTTTTTATATACTATCACAATATGCTCGCTCTTTCAATATTTGTAATTATTTTAGGACTTGCCTCATATTTATATGTTGACGCAATGCTTGTCACAAAAGGAGGCGCATCAATTATGAAATTTAATAAACTGATTGTTAAAAAGGTAACGTGCATTTTGCTCATATTAATAACGCTTGCATACGTGCTTTCTGCGTATTTCGCTACAATTTCCGTAGCAAAAGAAAAATACGCTGCTGATTTGCCGGAGCTTAAAATGAGCATAAAAGAAGTCGAAAACCGTCTGAAAAAGCTCATTACGCACAGCATAGGCACATCAAACGAAAGCACTTTGCAATCTCTCCCGCCCACACTTTCGGCCTCAAGATGCATAGTTTCTGATTTAGCAACAGACAGGATTCTTTTTGAAAAAAATGCATATTCAAAAACACCAATGGCAAGCACAACAAAAATAATGACTTTTATTGTTGCCCTCGAAAACTGCGATGACATTTACGAGACTGTGACTGTCAGCAGAGCCGCAGCGTACACAGAAGGCTCCACTATGCACCTTGCAGAGGGCGAAACTATTACAGTTCACGACCTCCTTTACGGCCTTTTGCTCAACTCCGGCAACGATGCGGCTGTTGCTATTGCGGAACATATCGGCGGCACCGCGGAGGATTTTTGTGTAATGATGAATGACCGCGCCGCAAAAATAGGTGCTTCAAATACAAATTTCAAGACTCCCCACGGATTAGACCGTGAAGGACATTATACAACGGCTTACGAACTTGCTCTTATAGCAAAAGAAGCATATAAGCAGCCTCTTTTCCGTAAAATAATATCTACATCATCAATCACACTAAGCGGTCATTATTTACGTAATACTAACCCGCTTCTTGGTGTTCACAGCGAAGTTACGGGCGGCAAAACCGGATATACGAGCGGCGCCGGCAAGTGTATCGTTTTCTTTATCGAAACGGTAAACGTAAATGCTGTAGCTGTGCTTCTCAATTGTCCTACTTCAAACGACAGAGTAAGCGATAGCAGAAAGCTTATAAATTACACCGGTGCCAACTTTAAAACGTATGAGCTTTTTACCCGTGGCACTCGCATTGATTATTTCAAAGTAGAAAAAGGCAGAAGTAATGAATTGTACGGTATAATAGACAATAACGTATATATCACGCTTGCAAAATGGGAAAATTCTTCTTTTTCGGTAAAATACACAAGAAAATCAAACTTTCTTACTGCTCCTGTAGCTTATTTGGACGTTCTCGGCAATATTAAAATTACTTTTGAAAACGCATCTGATTTACCGATTGAAATCAACGTAACATCAGAAGGCTCTATTGTTCGCAAAACGTATACCGACCACCTGAGCGATATGATAAATACGCTGCCATATATTTTCGGATAATTATTGATTTCGATGTTTTTTGTTGTCGGTTACAATTTACGGTGTTATAATGTTTTGGGTGATTTTTCATGGCAGAAAAAAACAGAATTTGGGAATTAGATGCTTTTCGCGGACTTTGTATATTGGGTGTTATAATCGTTCATACAGTTTTTGACCTTCAAATATTTGATATGATAACCACTGACACCCCTGTTCTTTTTAATATAATACAAAATTACGGCGGTTTGCTTTTTGTTGTAATGTCCGGTATATGCGTGACGTTGGGGCACCATAGTTTCCGTCGCGGCAGCATCGTTTTTGCCTGCGGAATGCTTATTACAGCCGTCACTTACGGCATGATGCATTTCGGAATGGCGGGCGAAGAAATTTTGATTCATTTCGGTGTACTGCATCTGCTCGGTTTATGCATGATTTTTTACTCTTTATACAAGCACCTGCCCACGTGGGCTATTGCAATCATTGCCGTTACAATCATTGCTTTAAGCTTTTTTATTCAAGATTTGCGCTCTGAGAGTTTTTGGACTGTTCCTTTAGGCATTTTAACACGCGGATACATGGCCTCTGACTACTTCCCGATTATACCTAACTTAGGTTGGTTTATGGCCGGCACTGTGTTGGGCCGTCTTGTCTACAAAAGCAAGGAATCCTTAATACCTAAAGTACCGCACAAAAATGCGCCCGCAAGGTTTTTGTGTTTCTGCGGGCGCCACTCTCTTTGGATTTATATGGGACATCAGCCTATAATTTACGGAGTCGTTTATTGTCTCTATTCTTTTTCAAATAAATAAGTATACATAATGTTGAAATTACGGGGAAAATCGCAGATACAAGCATGCCGGCACTAAGTCCTGCTTTATCTGCCACAGTTCCTGTGAGCCACGGGCCAAAAACGCCTCCCAAATCACCGGCTATTGCAAGATATGCAAAAAGCCACGCTCCTGCTTTCGGGAAATAATCCGCGCCAAGTACAAGCGTGCCGGGCCAAAGCATTGCAGTTGCAAAACCCGTCAAGGCACAGAATACAAGTGCAAGTGCGGGAATGCTTGTAAGTGCCACTACAAAATAGCATACTATTGCAAGCAGCGAACCATAAAGCATGTAGTGATAAAGCTTTATTTTTTTCTCTGTCATTGCGCTCAGCACTCTGCAGGCGCCGAGCATTACAGCAAACATACTCATACCTGCTATATCGCCAATAACTTTATTAAGTCCCATCGCCTGCTCCATATATGCGGAGCTCCACTGTACCATTATGTTTTCTGAACATGCCCCGAAGAATATCATCAGCAAAAAAACTATGAACATCGGCTCTTTGAATATTTTGAAGCTATACGAGCTGTTTTCTCCATTTTTTACATCCGGCACAGGTATTATGCAAGAAAGAATAAAGCCCACTACAGGAAAAATCATCCAGCCTGTTACTATAAGATGCCAATTTTCTCTGCCAATAATTGCAAGCATCACTGTAGTTACTATTACGGTAAGTAGCTGTCCCCATGCATAAAACGAATGCAAAAGTGCCATGTTTTTTCCTTTCGCTTTATCCGGAAGCGCATGTATCAGCGGACTAATTGTTATTTCCATATATCCGCTGCCTATTGCCATAAAAACCATTCCTATCAGTAGCCACACGTACGGCACGTCCGACAGACCCGGCATCCACGCGAATATTCCGTAGCCTACGAAAGCTGCTGCTGCAGACACTTGAAGTGCGAGCCTGTATCCTTTTTTATCTACCATTTTGCTCAGCAAAATGTCTACTCCGAGCTGCACTGCGAAGTTTATCGAAACAAGTGTTCCAAGCTGCATATATGACAGCCCGAATTGCTCTTTCAACGGTACAAAAAGCACCGGTGTTATATTAAGCAGTGTGCCTTGCAATATGTAAAATAAATAGCATGTGTATTTTGTTAATTTATAATTGTTTTGCATTCTCTACCTCAACCATATATGCTTTGTTGTCTGTGGCATTGTAATTAAAAAGGCATCAAATGTCAACGCTTTTAATACATTTTTTATTGTGATATAATCAAAGTCACGATATTTCAAAAGGAGAATTGTTTTTATGGATAACATTTGCTTTTTCAGCTCTGAACAACTTCAAGTTTACGGTGACTTGCAGCGCCGCTTAAATCTTAATTTTGCGCGTCTTGAGTCTCGTCATTACAGGCCGGAACATATTTTCGGTGCTGATAAAAGCGGTTGGCCCGGCGACTGGGAGGGTCGTACAATTCTTGCTCTTGTTAAATTAAAAGATGCTGCTAAGCGCGAGCCTGCTTATCTTCGCGATATTCTCCGTATTCTTCCCGGCAAGCTAAACAGCAATGGTTATCTTGGCGAAATTCACGGTGTTGATTCCGAAACGGGCTTGCCTATTTTTAACGAGCAGCAGCTTTCGGGGCACAACTGGCTTTTGCGCGGTTTACTGGAGTATTATTTATTGTCAGGCGACGCGGACATTAAAAATATCGCTGTCAATATCGTTAATAACCTTTATCTTCCCTTGCTCGGTCATTACAAAGATTATCCCCTCTCCCCTGCGGAACGCAATTCTGTAAAGGGTCGTTATGATGGCAATATTTGCGGCAAGGTTCGCAATTGGCTTATTTCTACCGACATAGGCTGCGCTTTTATGTGTCTTGATGCTCTTTCGCAGGCTTACGAGGTTTTACAAATACCCTC
>JAGAQK010000124.1 GCA_017622825.1 Clostridia bacterium
ACCACGACGGGAATGAGTATTTAATAGTACCTCACCAGATAAGATTTATGAGAAGGGCAATCAGAGACAGCGTACACAGAGCAGCTCCTCTTGGTAAGACAATGGATATGTGGGGAGGCGTGCGCAGAGGTGAAAAAAATTATATGGAGCCACTTTTAAAGTATGCCGACGTTTTTATTAATACATCTCACGAGTATGAGATTGCATATCTTAAAAAGAAAATACTTGAGCTTGCAGAAAATGCGTCAGAAAATGACAAAAAAAGATTTGCAGATATTATACGACCGGAGGCACTTTATCCGTTTGAAGGAAAAGATGGTTTTGTTATACCTGAAAACTCACTTTTCAGCGAATTTTATATGTGAGAGTCTTGACACATCGCATATTAAAATGTACTATTACCATGTTTAGATATATATTTTTTAGGAGATGTTTTTATGAAAAAAGTTAAAATTACATTGAGTTCTATTGATGATGTTAAGGTTTTTGTTAATGAGATTAATATGCTCCCGTATGATGCTGATCTTGTATCAGGCAGATACACAGTTGATGCTAAATCAATAATGGGTATTTTTTCTCTTAATTTATCGCAGCCTATTGAGCTTGCAATACATTCTGACAATGATGAAGCTTGTGAGAAATTCTTAAGCAAGATATCATCATTTATAGTTGCATAATAATAATTCTTTAAAATAAAGGGTGATTTATTTTGGATAGTTCAAAAAAAACAATGCTCTTTTCTGTGCCTGAAAAAAAGTCAGAAATGAGTCAGATTATGAGCGAAGTGTATATGGCTCTCAAGGAGAAAGGCTATGATCCTTTGTGCCAACTCGTAGGATATGTTATGTCGGGAGATCCCACGTATATAACGAGTTATAAGAATGCACGTGCTATGATTACGCGACTTGAGCGTGATGAGATTATAGAAGAGCTTTTTGCCTTCTACATTAACGAGCATTTAGAAAAGGAAATTCAGTAATTGTTATGAGAATAATAGGTATAGACTACGGCGACAGCAGGATTGGTGTTGCCGTTAGCGACGAAAACGGCAAGCTTGCCTTTGATATTTGTGTTGTAGACGCTACGTTGGGGCGCAAGCATGCAGTTACAGAGCTTATTAAAATAATAGAAAAATACAGTGCTGATACGCTCGTTGTCGGCTTGCCAACAAATATGAACGGCACGAGAGGAGACAGAGTTGTTAAAACAGAAAAGTTTACCAAAGCACTTAAAGAGGTAGCACCTGATTTAACAATTGTTTTTGAAGATGAGCGTCTTACCACAAAATATGCGGACAGGCTTATGTTAGAATCCGGCAAGCATCAAAAGCAAAAAGGAGTCAGCGATAAGCTGGCCGCTATGATTATTTTACAGGGATATTTAGATAAGATTAACCAATCTTAATTTATTATGTAGACTTTATTTTTGTATAGGAGATTTTTATGAACAGGAATATCAGAGACGAATTTTTTGAAAAAGGCATGAATATTTTCACTCTTACCGATGAAGACGGTACTGATTTTGAATTTGAATTGCTTGATTTTGTAGATTATAAAGAAAAGCTTTACGCTGTACTTGTGCCTATGGAAAACGACGAGGTAGAAGACGATATGGGAATCGTTATAATGGAGACAGTGTTTGAAGGTAATGAGCCTGTATTTACTTTTGTAGAAAATGAGAGACTTGCTCAGGCAGTACTTGATGAATATGCATTGAGAGCCGACAGCGAAGATTACGAGGAGGATTGATTATGCATATTAATACAAAATGTGTTCAGTCGGGATATGAACCTAAAAACGGAGAGCCGAGAGTTGTGCCGATAGTGCACAGCACAACGTATAAATATGATACGGCAGGCGATATGGGTGATTTGTTCGACCTTAAAGCATCAGGCTTTTTTTATACAAGACTTGCAAATCCTACTGTTGATGCAGTAGAAAAAAAGCTTGCTGACTTAGAAGGCGGAGTTGGTGCTGTAATGACATCAGCCGGACAAGCAGCGAACCTTTATGCTGTATTCAATATTTGTCATGCAGGCGATCATGTAGTATGCTCAAGTGCTATCTATGGTGGTACGTTTAACCTGTTTAATAAGACAATGCGCGAGATGGGCATAGACTTTACGTTTGTAAAGCCGGATATTTCAGAAGAAGAACTCGACAAGGCCTTTAAAGATAATACAAAATGTGTATTCGGTGAGACGATTTCAAATCCGTCACTTGACCTCATTGACATTGAAATGTTCGCTAAAGTGGCACATAAGCATGGCGTTCCGTTTATAATAGACAATACGTTCGCTACACCCGTAAATTGCAGACCTTTCGAGTTTGGTGCTGACATCGTAACACATTCAACTACAAAATACATTGACGGTCACGCATGTGCAATCGGCGGAGTAGTAATTGACAGCGGTAATTTTGACTGGAACAACGGCAAGTTCCCGGGACTTACTACGCCGGACGATAGCTATCACGGTATAACGTATACAGAGAGCTTCGGCAGAGCTGCTTATATAACGAAGATGAGAACGCATCTTATGAGAGATTTGGGAGCTATGGCCAGTCCCCAAAATGCATTTTATACAAATCTCGGACTTGAAACTTTGTTCTTGAGAATCGAGCGTCACGTGCAGAATGCTATGAAAGTTGCAAAGTATCTTGAAAGCAGAATGAAAGATGGCGTTATAACATGGATAAAATATCCCGGTCTTGAGAGCAGTAAGGATTATGAGCTTACAAAGAAATATATGCCAAACGGTACGTGCGGCGTTGTTTCGTTCGGTGTAAAAGGTGGTAGAGAGGGTGCTGTTAAGTTTATGGAGGGCCTTAAATTGGCAGCGATTGTAACGCACGTAGCAGATGCAAGAACATGCGTTCTTCATCCTGCAAGCACAACACACCGTCAGATGAATGATGATGAATTGAAAGCAGCAGGTGTTTTGCCGGATTTGATTAGACTTTCAGTGGGCATTGAGTATGCTGATGATATTATCGCAGACATAGAAAATGCACTTAATCAGATTTAATATATTTGAGAGAAATAAAGAAGGATAGGTATTGAAGTATGAGTGTACGACGTATTTTTGTTGAAAAAATAGCCGGAATGGATGTTGCAGCAAAAGCTGTTAAAGCAGACCTTAAGAATAATTTGGGTATTTTGGGACTTGAGAATGTTAGACTTTTGAACAGATATGATGTTGAGGGTATTTCTGATGAAGAATATGAGGCCGCAAAATATCTTGTGTTCTCTGAGCCAAACGTAGATGAAGTAACAGATGAAGAATTTATATGTCCCGACGGTTGCAAGCTTTTTGCAGTTGAGTATTTGCCCGGACAATATGACCAAAGAGCAGACTCTGCAGCACAGTGTATTCAGATTCTTACACAAAAAGAAAGACCTGAAGTACGTGCTGCGCAGGTATATGTGTTAGAAGGCGATATTTCCGACGCAGACTTGGAGGCAATCAAAAAATATAGCATTAACCCTGTAGAATCGCGAGAAGCTTCACTTGTAAAGCCCGATACTTTAAAGCTTAAGCTTGACATCCCGGAGAAAGTTGATACTTTGACAGGATTTACAGCACTTGATGATGATGCAATCAGAAACATGAGAAGTGATATGGGTCTTGCAATGTCAGCGGAGGACTTGATTTTCTGCAGAGATTATTTTAAAAATACAGAGAAAAGAGATCCGTATATAACAGAAATAAGAGTTATTGATACATATTGGTCAGATCACTGCAGACATACAACGTTCCTTACAAAGCTCAACAACATATCCTTCGCAAAAGGAAACGAGAATGAGCTTGTTGAAAAAGCATTCCAAGAATATCTCGCAGCCCGCAACGACGTTTACGGAGAAAGAGCAAAAACGCGTGATATTACACTTATGGACGCAGGTACGATTGCAACAAAATACCTCAAGAAAAATGGCAAAGTAAAAGACCTTGATGAGTCAGAAGAAATCAATGCATGCAGCATTAAAATTAAAGTAGACGTTGACGGCGAAGAACAGGATTGGCTTTTGATGTTCAAGAATGAGACACACAAC
Organism: Clostridia bacterium; assembly: GCA_017622825.1. Classification (GTDB taxonomy): domain Bacteria; phylum Bacillota; class Clostridia; order UBA1212; family UBA1255; genus Egerieisoma. Next base: position 4,051 of record JAGAQK010000124.1, read on the forward strand.
CATCCTACAGAGATAGAGCCTTTCGGTGGCGCTGCAACTTGTCTCGGTGGTGCGATACGTGACCCGCTTTCAGGTAGATCTTACGTATACCAGGCAATGCGTGTTACAGGAAGTGCAGACCCTACGGTGCCCGTTTCGCAGACAATAAAAGGAAAGCTTTCCCAGAGAAAGATTACAACAGGTGCTGCGGCAGGTTATTCCTCATACGGTAATCAAATCGGATTGGCAACAGGTCATGTACGTGAGATTTATCACAAAGGTTATATGGCAAAGAGAATGGAAATAGGTGCAGTAATTGCAGCAGCTCCGGCAGATAACGTTGTTCGTGAGAGACCTGATGCAGGTGACGTTGTTATTTTGCTCGGTGGCAGAACAGGTCGCGACGGAATAGGCGGTGCTACAGGTTCATCGAAAGAGCATACTGTTGAATCAGTTACTACATGTGGCTCAGAGGTTCAAAAAGGTAATCCTCCAACAGAAAGAAAGCTGCAAAGACTCTTCAGAAATCCTTCTGCCAGCAAAATGATAAAGCGTTGTAACGACTTTGGTGCAGGCGGTGTGTGCGTTGCTATAGGTGAGCTTGCTCCGGCACTCAATATTGACCTTGACAAAGTGCCAAAGAAATACGAGGGACTTGACGGTACTGAGCTTGCAATTTCAGAGTCTCAGGAGAGAATGGCTGTAGTTGTAAGAGCAGAAGATGCGGATAAATTTATAAAACTTGCCAATACAGAAAACTTAGAAGCTGTAAAGGTTGCCGACATTACAGATACTGGAAGACTTAAAATGTTCTGGAACGGTAACACAATTGTAGATATAGCACGTGAGTTTCTTGATACAAACGGTGTAAAGCAAAACGCAGACGTTATTGTAGACGTTACAAAATTCCGTCCCGAAAGAGAACACGTTTGCAAGTGCGACTCCGGCAAGAGTGTTAAAGAAAACTGGCTCGCACTTCTCGGTCAGCTCAACGTATGTTCGCAGAAGGGCCTTGAGGAGCGTTTCGACAGTACAATCGGTAATAACACCGTAATTATGCCGTACGCCGGCAAATATCAATTCACGCCTTCTGATGGTATGGCCGCTAAAATAGCAGTTGAGAAGGGAGACACTACAACAGGTAGCATTATGACTTACGGATTTGACCCATATATGATGGAGGATAATCCGTACGTGGGCGCAATGTATTCCGTTGTATCGTCACTCGCAAAGCTTACAGCAATGGGCGGAGATTATAAGAAGAGTTATCTCACATTCCAGGAGTACTTTGAGCGCCTTGGAACAGACCCGAACAAATGGGGAATTCCTTTTGCAGCATTGCTCGGAGCATTCCGTGCTCAAGTAGAAATGGGAACTTCAGCTATAGGCGGTAAAGACTCTATGTCAGGTACGTTTGAGCAGATTCACGTACCGCCAACGCTTGTTTCTTTCGCAGTTGCTGCTGAGAAAATTGATAACATGAGATCTCAGGAGTTCAAGAAACCCGGCAATAAAGTTGTTTTATACACAATGCCTAAAGACGAGAACGGAGTACCGGATTTTGCCGACATCAGAGAGATGTATTCATACATTCACGAGCTTATAGTAAGCGGTAAAGTTGTTTCTGCAAAAGCTGTAGGCTTCGGCGGTATCGCAGAGTCAATCAGCTATATGTGCTTCGGTAACAAGTTTGGCTTTAAGTTTGATTACAGCCCCGAGCTTGAGGAGCTTAACCTCTTTGAAAAGGGCTACGGCTCAATTATTCTTGAGCTTGCTGAAGGTGTTTCGGCAGAAGGTCTCGACAGCAGACTGCTTGCTTTAGGTACTGTTACGGAATGTCCGTGCGTTACTTACGGCGACAGTGAGATTTCCGTAGAAGAAATGCTCGGAGTATGGAGAAAAACACTTGACAAGGTGTTCCCCGAAAAAGCAGCGGATACATCAGATAACGTGAACGTGCCGCTTTATAACGAGAGCAAACCGAGACATTCTGCAGTAAAAATCGCAAAACCGCGCGTGTTTATTCCTGTATTCCCGGG
>JAGAQK010000125.1 GCA_017622825.1 Clostridia bacterium
ACCTACGCGTGATGTTGTAATTGAAAGTATTACGGTTGACGAAAAGGGCGGAGACTATTCTTATGTTGAAAAAATCGCAGAATGATAAAAGCGAACAAGAAATAACAGAGCAGACTAAAACGAAAAAGTTGTCATTCAAAGAACGAATACATGATGTTTTTGATGATGCTGCTGTATCTATGACGGATTTTAAGGAAAACAGTGGAAAGTCATTGGCCAAATGGTCTTTGGTGTATTTAATTATTGCGTTTTTATCACTTTTTTTATTTAATGCGGATAAGCAGCTTGATTTGATTGAATATCCATTTGTTCTTTCCTTAATTGTGCCGAGAATGATGTCGCTGTTTCTCTTTACGTGTCCTGTTTTAAAGCTTAAAAAGAGAAAATCTTCTTTTATTCTGATGACAGCGTTGTGGTTTATGTGGCACTGTATTTCTTTTGACAGGATAAAATTAGGCTTGGCAACAACAGTAATTTTAATTTTTTGTGCCATTCTTGTTTATTTTGGTGAAAAGGACAATGAATCTGTTAGATATATAAAGCTTTTTAATTCTTTACAGCTGTATATGCTGTATTCGATTTTAATGGTTTTTGCTCTTCAAATTGCTCAAATGAAAAGTTTTGTTGAGCCGTTTGAGACTTTTTTACTTCAACCTGATATTTTCGCTTGTAATTTACTTTGTTTTGCGGCATTTGGCTCAGTTATTTTTTGGATAAAGAGGCCTAAATCAGGTATCGTTATTTATACAGTTTTGTGGGCTGCGCTTGCAATTATAAGCTTTTGCAAGAGTATAAAAACTTTTGAACCTGTTCTTTTTCTTGATGTTTTTTCTGTTCGAGAAGGTTTCAGAGCATTTTTTACTTATTATCACTGGATATTTGTTGCAATTATTATTGTCCTTGCTGTAGCATTTGTGGTGGGACTTGTATTTTTGATAAAAAAAGAGAAAAAAAAGAAGTTTTCTCTTGTTAGAATGTTCGGCTCATTTTTGTTTGTAATGGTTGTATTTTGCAGTGTATATTTTATTAGCGGACTTAACTTTATGCAAACAGAGAGCAAAACGGGAAAAGACGAATATGATCGTAAAGGCTTTGTGTATAGCTTTCTTTTTTATTCTGTTGACTCGCTCGTTGTAGAGCCTGAAGGCTATGACCGGACAATAATAGAAAACATTTATGATAACGTTGAAAACTCATATATACCTTTTAAAAATCCTTCAAACGTACAGAATGTTATAGCTGTGCAATTAGAATCTTTTTGTGATATTAATACTTATCCGGGTCTTAAAACTGAGAAAGATCCTATGCCTTTTATGCGCTCTTTGATGAATGATTTTACATCCGGCTATGTTACAGTTCCTGTTTTTGGCGGTCTTACGGTAAAGAGTGAATTTGAGTTTATAACAGGTCTTAGTATACAAAATGTTCCTCTCGGATACAGTCCGTACGTTCAGCATATCTGCGATGAGCCTGTAGACAGTCTTGCAAGATATTTTAAATCAGAAGGTTTTAATACAACAGCAATTCACAATTATCAAGGCGAGTTTTTCAGTAGACATGAAGTGTATAAAAACTTGGGATTTGACACGTATATTCCGTATGAATGTATGGCTGATATTAAAAAGATAGATGATAGAATTTGGGGAAATGATGATGTTTTCTTGAATCATATTGAGCAGGTGCTTGACAGTAACGGCAACGGTAAAAATTTCGTATATGCGATAACTGTTCAACTTCACGGTGAGTACAATCCAATCCCTGAGTCCGAATACACAATGAAAATTACAGGTATTAAAGATAAAGAGCAGGAAGGTGCGATTGCTTATTATATACAGCAACTTCAAGAAGTTGATAAAATGGTTGAAAATTTGATAAAGATGCTTTCTGAGCGTGAGGAAGACACGTACGTTATTTTCTATGGAGACCATTTGCCATCGTTGTACGTTGAAGTAAGTGATGAAATGTCGCATGAGCAGAAATATTCCACACCGTACTTCACGTGGAACAATATGGGTATAAAAAAAGCAGAGAGTGCTTCCGAAAATGAAGAAAATAAAACTCTTGCCGATACACAATTGTTCAAGCTTTCAACAATTATGTGTAACGAACTTGGAGTAGACGGTACATTTATGAATAAATTTCACAGAGTTTATAATGATACAAACGCTTATTCTTCTGAGTTTTCTTTTATTCAGTATTATAAAATGTATGATGAAGCCAAGAGCTCCGATTTTAGAAACGACGATTATGAGATTGGACTTAAGCCGATTGTAATTGAAGAAATTACAAATACGGGTAAAGAAGAATTTACAATAAAGGGAAGCGGATTTACGAGGGATACGTATTTCTGTATCAATAACAAAACTGTGTATAATCTTAAATTTGTAGATGAAAACACACTTATATTATCTGAGTTTGATGATGATGTAGAGATTAACGATAAGATTTCTCTCAGAATAATAGGAGAGAAGCTTGGAAACGTTCTTAAGGAGTCAAAACATTATGAATGGGGCAAAATTCTTAGTTAAGCTTTTGGAAGAGCATGATGTAGACACTGTCTTTGGTTATCCCGGAGGTACTGTTCTTCCTGTTTTTAAAGCATTATATGCTTCAAAAAAAATAAGAAATATAAGAACCTCGCATGAGCAGGGGGCTGCCCATGCTGCAGATGGTTATGCACGCACGTCCGGTAAAACGGGTGTGTGTATTGCAACGTCAGGCCCCGGTGCAACAAACCTTGTTACAGGCATAGCTAACGCATATATGGATTCTGTTCCCGTTGTTTTTATTACTGCAAACGTGCCTCTTTCACTGATTGGTACAGACAGCTTCCAGGAGGTTGATATTACAGGCATCACAATGTCGGTAACGAAACACAGCTTTATGGTTAAATCAACAGAGGAACTTGCGTTATGCGTTCATGAGGCTTTTAAAATCGCTGAATCGGGCAGAAAAGGACCGGTTTTAATTGATATTCCTAAGGATATTCTTGTAAGTAACGTTCCAAATAAATTCATGTCTGCTCAAAGCAAACTTAAAAATCTTAATGCAGCGCTGCCGGATGTAAGTCAAGAAGTTTTATTATCAGCATCGCGCTTAATTGATGAGTCAAAACGTCCTCTTATACTTGCCGGAGGAGGCATTAAAGAAAGTAATGCGTCTGAGAGCATTTTGGCACTTGCGAAGCAAATTAATGCCCCTGTGTGTAGCTCGCTTATGGCTGTCGGTGAATTTCCGTATTCAAATGAGCTTTATGTTGGCAACCCCGGTGTATACGGAAATCCTACTGCTAACTCTGCACTTGAGAAATGCGATTTGATTATTGCAATTGGAACGAGATTTAGTAATAGAACTGCAATTGACAAATTTGTAAAAGACGGTTCTTGCAAAATAGTACATATTGATACTGACAGGGCAGAAATCAAGAAAATAATTGAGCCTGATTGTTACATTGTAGGTGATGCCAAAAATACTGTGTCGCGTTTGATTGAACTTGTTAAACCTCACGAAAAGTGGTTCGATGGTTCTGTTAAAAATGAAGAGCGAGACGATATTCTTGAAGCTGTACACGAGATGTTTGGTGATGATGCATATATTGTAACTGACGTTGGCATGCACCAGATGTGGGTAGCTCACGGTTATCCTTTTGAAAAACGCGGCAGATTTATCACCAGCGGTGGACTCGGTACTATGGGCTTTGGCCTCGGCGCTGCAATCGGCATTCAAATTGCACACCCGGACAAGCCGGTTATTTTGATAACGGGTGATGGCGGATTTTTGATGGATTGCAATGAGCTTGCAACACTTAAAAGGGAAAATTTGCCTATTATTACAATTGTAGTAAATAATGGACAACTTGGAATGATAAAAACGATTATGAACAAAGCAAGGAGCAGTAAGCTGACGTCGATAAAAGGAGCACCAAGGTTTTCGTCTCTTGCAAGGGCGTTCAATATTAAAGGATACCGGGTTAAAACTAAAAGTGAATTTTTAAAGTACGCTGCCGAAGTGAATGAAAAAAGAATTCCTGCAGTGTTTGATTTAATTAGGAGGTAAATTTTATGCTTAAAACGATTTCCGTATTGGTTGATAATAAAGCGGGCGTGCTGGCGAGAGTAACAAATCTTTTCAGTAGGCGTGGATATAACATTGACAGTCTTGCAGTTGGCACTGCTGATAGAACGGATGTTTCAAGAATTACTGTTATCGTTGACTGTGATGACAGGATTCTTGATCAGATTGTTCATCAGCTTGAAAAGCTCGTGAACGTACGTACAGTCAAAGTTTTGAGCGACATTAGCAACGTAACACGTGAGCTTGTTCTCATAAAAGTTAAAGCGCCGGCAAGTGTTAGAAATGACATAATACAAATTGCAGAGGTATTTCGTGGCAGAATTATTGATATTTCGACTGAAACTCTCACGATTGAGATAACCGGCGAGGAACATAAAACTACTGCTCTTATGGACATGCTTAAGGTTTATGAAATACTTGAGGTTGCCAGAACAGGTAAAGTTGCTCTTGACAGGGGTATGGAATATATAAGCTACAAAGATGAAGAGTAAGATTTATTACATCAATGACTTCCCGTGGGGTAGGCCAAATAAATTTCCGTACTCGCAGGCGCAATTGGAGTTTTTGCCGGAATGTATAAGTGTGCGACTTACTTCCGTAGAAGAAAATATACGCGCGACCGTAGATTATGACAATGGTCCGGTGTATAAAGACTCATGCCTTGAATTCTTCTTCTGCCCGTGTCCCGACACGAGTGTAGCGTATATGAACTTCGAGATTAACCCACTCGGCTCGTTATATATTGGCTTTTCTCACGACGGAAAGCGTTCGTCGTCCGCTGCTGTAGATTTTTGCATGTATAAGGAGTTAATGGATATTAAGGTTGTGCGTGAGGAACGAAAATGGTGCGCTGAATATAAAATACCTTATGTTTTTATCAGAAAGTTTGCGCCGGACTTCAAGGGAATAAGACAAAAGCGCATAACCGGTAATTTTTATAAATGCGGTGATAATACGTTGTTTCCTCATTATGCTGTATGGAAACATATTGATACCGATGTTGTGAAAGAACCTGATTTTCACAGAGTAGAATTTTTTGGGGATATTGATATATTAAATAATGAAACGTGTTGAATTTTGTTAATTGCAAGTAAAGTTTATTAAAAAAATGTGAATAAAAATGACATAAAAATAACACAATATACTAGTATTCTGTTTGTGGAGCATCACATATGATGCTGATTGCTCTCTCCCTCAATGTAATGACCGTGGGCGTTATTCATCACTGTTTGCCTGCGGTCAATTTTTATGTTATTATCTTTATAAACCAAAACTAAGCTAAAGGTATTACAAGAGATGAAAAAATTATTTTATTTGAAGCAATTACAATTTATCACGTTAATTATTACTGTTATTGTCATTTTCATTACATCTGCAATATCATCATTTGCTGTTAGCCTTGAAGAAATAGAAAATCAAATTAACAAGAATGAATCGCATAAGGAAAGTATAAACAATCAGCTTTCGTCATTAAAAGAACAAATTGAAGCTCAAAAAAAGCAAGATTCTGCCATAACAGCAGAAATGGCTGCTGTTTTAAAAGAAAAGCAGCAGGAAAAAGACAAGCTTAAGCAGATGCTTGAAGATTTGGACTACATATATGAACAAATAGAAGAATATTATGAAAATATAGAAGAAACAGAAAAGAGATACAATGAAGCTCTTAAAGCCTTTTATTCAAGAGCCAAAATAATGTATCAGTATTCACAATACAATTCCTTGAGACTTTTCGTTGAATCAAAAGACTATTTTGATTATGTAAACCGTGAAAAAATCTTTTCAAAAATGATGAATAACGATAGAGCTGCATTGCAAGAACTTATGATAATGAAAAAAGATCTTGAAAACAAAAAGGCCGTTCAAGAGCAATTTAAATTAGATGCAGAAAAATTGATTTCCGAAAAACAAGCCGTCATAAAAGCAATAGAAAACAACGAAAGCAATATATATGAAAAACTTGAAATTAGTAAAAATGCCATCGACACTCTTGAAGCACAAGAACAAGCGATGATAGAAGAATCAAAGAATATAGAAAAGAAAATTCAAGAACTTGAAAAAATGTATGAGGAGTATTCTTATTCAAGCTCCGGCCTGATGTGGCCGTCGCGTGATTCAACACGCATAGCTTCTTATTATGGTTGGAGAGAAGTGCACCCGGTATACGGCTATGGCAGGATGCATTACGGCATAGATATTGACGCGGCGTATGGTACGGACATTTTGTCCTCGGCAGACGGCGTGGTAACTCTTGTGCTTTTTGACGACGTAGGCTACGGTTGGTACATAATTGTTTATCACGGCGACGGAATATCAACGCTCTACGCTCATTGCAGCAAAGTGCTTGTAAAAGAAGGTCAAAACGTAAAGCAAGGGCAGGTGCTCGGACTCGTTGGAACCACCGGCGCATCAACAGGCCCACATATTCATTATGAAGTAAGAGTAAATGGTAAGCCGCAAAATCCGCTGGACTACGTCAAACCTAAATGATTAAATATTAAGAAAAAATTAAATATATAAAATTTTTAAATTATTATTGACACAAACCGAAAACTGTATTATATTATTGACAGTTGTTAGCACTCAAGATAAACGAGTGCTAACAACAGAAAGGATAGCGGGGTGTTAATGATGTCATACGATGAACTTGATTCAAGAAAAATGATGATATTAAAAGCTGTAATAGACGACTATATTACAAGCAAAGAACCCGTAGGTTCACGAACAATTGCCAAAAAGTATGATATGGGTTTAAGCTCTGCCACTATTCGCAATGAAATGGCTGATCTTGAGGAAATGGGATATTTATCGCAGCCTCATACGTCTGCAGGAAGAATTCCGTCAGATAAGGGATACAGATTGTATGTTGATAAATTAATGAATCCTTTGGTAACGGATCTCAAGCCTTCAGAAGAAGATATAATAGAAATTTGCGGATATATGCAAGACAAGATACATGAGCTAAATCAGATGGTAAAAGCGGCCTCTGAGATTGTATCAAGGCTTACGCATTATACGGCAATAGGCATGGCAAACAACGAGATAAAACATTCAGTAAAGGCACTTCAAATAATTCCTGTAGATTTGCGAAAAGTTTTGGTTGTTGTTGTTTTGGATAATGACACTATCAAAAATCAGATGGTGAAAGTAGAACAAACGCTTAGTACAGAGGAGCTTTCGAGGCTTTCCGTAATATGTTCGGAGTTATTGACAGGCTCAAGAGCAGATAATATTTCTTTGGAAATGATAAATGAAATTGTCGGACTCTCAGGAGTTGAAAGAGAAAGAGTTTTACCGATTGTGGACGGTGTGCTTGATTGCATAAAACAGTGTGATTCTGCAGAAATATATACAGAGGGCACTGCAAACTTGCTTGAACATCCTGAGTTTAACGACGTGTCGAAAGCAAAAACACTTTTAGAGTTGTTTAATAACGAAGCTGAAATGGCAAAGCTTTTACAAGGATGTGACAACGCCGGAGCAAAAGGAATAGTTGTAAAAATCGGTACAGAAAATGAAATTACGCAGGTTAGTGACTGTTCGGTTGTAACTGCAACGTATAGTTTGAACGGAGTTAATTTAGGTACAATCGGTGTAATAGGTCCTACCAGAATGGACTATAACAAAGTAATTTCTGCTTTGGAGTATGTAAGACGGCGAATGTTGCCGGAGTGAGTAATAGAGTTTAATTATTGTGGAGGTAATTGATTGCAATGAAAGAAGAATTGAATCAGGAAGAATTGAATCAAGAAAAATTGAATCAAGAAGAGACTGTTTCAGAAGTAGAACAGCAGGCTCAAGAAGACAAAAAAGAAGAAAAAAAGGATAAAAGCTTTATTGGAAAGAAAAAGCAAAATGCTGAGATAGAAAAGCTTCAAAAATTAAATTCTGATATTCAGCTGGAGCTTGATGAGCAGAAAGATAAATACGCAAGACTTGCGGCAGAATATGATAATTACAGAAAAAGAACGGCAAAAGAAATTGATATGAGATATTCTGATGCAAAAGCTGATGTCTGGAAGAACATTATCACCATTGTTGATGACTTTGAAAGAGTTATGCAGGCAGATATTCCGGTAGAATGTCAAAGTTATAAAGAAGGCGTTAACATCATTTATAAAAAATTAAATGAGATGATGGCTGCGGCAGGTATAGAAGAAATTAAAGCACTCAATGAACAGTTTGACCCGGAGCTTCACAATGCGGTTATGCATATAGACAGTGATGAAGCCGGGGAAAATGAAATTGTAGAGGTATTTATGAAGGGTTATAAATTAGGAGACAAAGTCATACGCTTCAGTATGGTTAAGGTCGCTAATTGATAATAAATATGTATAGAAGATTTTTTTAGGAGGAATATATTATGGCAAAAGTTATTGGTATTGACTTAGGTACAACAAACTCGTGTGTGGCAGTTATGGAGGGCGGCGAGCCTGTAGTAATCGCTAACGCAGAAGGAGCAAGAACAACACCTTCCGTAGTTGCATTTACAAGAGCAACAGCAAACAAGGACAGCGAGAGACTTGTTGGTGAGCTTGCAAAAAGACAGGCAGTTACGAATCCAGACAGAACGATTATTTCGATAAAGACAGATATGGGTTCTGATCGCAAAATCTCAATTGACGGTAAATCATATACACCGCCGGAGATTTCAGCAATGATTTTGCAAAAGTTAAAGGCAGATGCAGAGAGCTATCTCGGTACAACAGTTTCTCAGGCAGTTATCACTGTACCGGCATATTTTAGTGATGCGCAGCGTCAGGCTACAAAAGATGCAGGCAGAATAGCAGGCCTCGAAGTTATGAGAATTGTAAACGAACCTACTGCAGCAGCTCTTGCATACGGACTGGATAAAGAAAGCGACCAGAAAATTATGGTTTATGACTTGGGCGGCGGTACATTTGATGTTTCAATTCTTGAAATCGGAGACGGAGTATTTGAGGTATTGGCTACTAACGGTGATACACACCTCGGTGGAGACGACTTTGACCAGAAGATTATAAATTATCTAGTTGCAGAGTTCAAAAAGACAGAGGGAATTGATCTTTCAAATGATAAGATGGCAATGCAGAGATTGAGAGAAGCTGCTGAAAAGGCTAAAAAAGAGCTTTCTAGTGTTACTTCAACAAATATCATGTTGCCATATATTACAGCTGATGCAAACGGCCCGAAGAATATGGATATTACAATTTCAAGAGCAAAATTTGACGAGCTTACAGCTGACCTTGTAGAAAAGACAATGGGACCCACAAGACAGGCTATGAGAGATGCAGGTCTTACACCTGAAAAGATTGACAAAGTTCTTTTGGTTGGTGGTTCTACCAGAATTCCTGCTGTACAGGATGCTGTTAAGAAATATCTCGGTAAAGAGCCTTTTAAAGGAATCAACCCTGATGAGTGTGTAGCTATCGGTGCTGCTATACAGGCAGGCGTTCTTACGGGTGACGTTAAGGATCTCCTTCTTTTGGACGTTACTCCTTTGTCACTCGGCATTGAGACAATGGGCGGCGTATGCACAAGACTTATAGAGAGAAATACCACAATTCCTACAAAGAAGAGCCAGGTATTCTCTACAGCAGCAGATAACCAAACAAGTGTTGACGTACACGTACTCCAAGGCGAGCGCGAGATGGCAGCTTACAATAAGACGTTGGGAAGATTCCAGCTTTCAGGAATTATGCCGGCTCCGAGAGGTGTTCCGCAGATTGAAGTAACTTTTGATATTGATGCAAATGGTATCGTTAACGTATCAGCTAAAGACCTTGGTACAGGTGCTGAGCAGAAGATTACAATCACAGCTTCATCTAACCTCTCAGAAGAGGATATCAAGAAAGCAGTTAAGGATGCAGAGGAGTTTGCAGCACAGGATAAGAAAGCAAAAGAGGCTGTTGATATAAGAAATATGGCTGATTCTGCAATTTATCAAGGTGAGAAGCTTGTGAAAGATATGGGTGATAAGCTTGATGGCGCTGATAAGTCAACAATTGAAGCTGCTATTCAGAAAGTTAAAGATGCTGTTGCTGCTAACAACGTTGATGATATGAAAAAGACAACAGATGAGCTTCAGCAGGTATTTAATACAGTTGCTCAGAAAATTTATCAGCAGAACCCCGGTGCAGCACAAGGCTTTGATCCTTCACAGGCAACAGGCGGTGCAACACAAGGTGGAGATGACAACGTTGTTGATGCAGATTATACAGTAGTTGATGATGACAATAAATAATTAGTTTTTTACTGATTTGGTTGTTGTAAAAAAAGTATAAATCTGTTAGTATGAACTCGGTATGAAGCCTCGCTTTTTAGAGGCTTCATATTTCAATGAAATGAGGAATTCAAATTTATGGCAGATAAAAGAGATTATTATGAAGTCTTGGGTGTTTCAAAAAGCGCTACAGATGACGAATTAAAAAAAGCATATAGGAAGCTTGCAAAGAAGTATCATCCGGATGTAAATCCTGATAACCCGGAGGCAGAGGCAAAGTTTAAAGAGGCCGGTGAAGCATATCAAATCCTTAGCAACCCTGAATCCCGAGCTAAGTATGATCAATTTGGTCATGCAGCTTTTGATGGTACCGGTGGTTACGGCGGCGGTAGCTATGGAGGCAGTGGCTTTGGCGGCTTTGATGTTAATGATATTTTTGACTCTATATTCGGAGGCGGTTTCGGAGGTTTCGGAGGCGGTCGCTCAAGCAGGGGTCCTCAAAGAGGCGCTGATTTGAGGACATCTATTGAAATTACATTTGAAGAAGCTGCTTTTGGTACAGAAAAAGAAATAACAATCACAAAAAATGTACACTGTGACGATTGTGAAGGTACGGGCTCTAAATCAAAAAATACTAAGCGTTGTAATGTTTGTAACGGTACAGGTCAGGTTCAGGTTAAACAGAATACGCCTTTCGGACAATTTATGAACGTGAAAACGTGTGATAAATGTGGTGGCTCCGGTAAAATTATTGATGATCCTTGCGCTACGTGCAGAGGAAAAGGTGTTGTCAGAAAGGCTGTAAAAGTTAACGTTAAAATTCCTGCGGGAATCAATAACGGTCAGGCTATTTCTATTGCAGGTATGGGTGAACCCGGTACAAAAGGCGGGCCTACCGGCAACCTGCTTGTTTCCGTACGCGTTAAGCCTCATAAAATATTAGTACGTGATGAATTTGACATACACATTGATAAAACAATATCGCTTGCGCAGGCTGTGCTTGGTGACGTTATTAAGGTTGATACGATAGATGGTAAGGTTGAAATCAATATACCTGAAGGAACACAAAGCGGTGTTTCGCTCAGAATGAAAGGTAAGGGCATTCAGCGCTTGCAGGCTTCCGGAAGAGGCGACCAGTATGTTCATATTACAGTTGCGATTCCTTCCAAGCTTAGCGATAAACAAAAGGATTTGCTTCGCCAATTTGATGAATCTATGGGAGGCACGTTTGAGTCTAATAAAGCTGCTGACAGTAAGAAGTCTGACACGCAGGAGAAAAAATCGTTCTTTGGTAAAAAGAAATAAATATATGGGAGTGTAAGTTATGAATAAGATATTACAGGCAAACTGGCATGCATCGGGAAAACAACCTGAAATTGTATTTGAAAATGTTACTTTTGATACAACAATGAGAGGTTTGGATATTGTTTACGGTAACGGTGGCGGTGCGTACGAGATGGACGTATGTCTTGACGGAAATGTTATTGCTGTTGCTGCTTTAGCAGGCATTGCAGCATATCGTGAGTATGAAACTGTTCACGTTGATATTCCTGAAATTAAGCCGGGTACGTATACTGTATCTTTTAGAACTACACAATATCCTATTGTAGATAAATTTATTTTTACAGAGTCGTCTTATCTTGAAAATGTGGGTACATATGTTGTGCCGGATTACAAATTCATAGAAACTGATAATGATTTGTTAACCGCTACTGATGAAATTGGC
>JAGAQK010000126.1 GCA_017622825.1 Clostridia bacterium
ACCCTGAGCAAGGTATGTGGTGGAATTATAAAAAGCCTCGACCGATGCAAGATGGTGCGTTTTCCCTTGCGGTTAGAACTAATGCACCTGTTGTGCCAATATTCATTACAATGGAGGACAGCGACCATTTTGATGGCGACGGATTTGCTGTTCAAGAATACACGCTTCATATATTACCGGCTATATATCCCGATGAAACCCTTTCGCGAGTTGAAGCAAAAAACGATATAAAGAACAAAAATTACGAAGCATGGGTTAAGACCTATGAGGAATTTTACGGAAAGACTTTGGAGTACAGTACGTTATGAAATTTTATCTGAAAGTAATCGGTATTTCAATGTTTATCATAACGCTGATAAACATAATATTTGACACTACCGCTTGGTACAATGTAATAATTTTAGTAGTTCTGTGTACGGCATTGCAGTTTGCACTTGACGGCCTTATTGCCATTATAATAAATAAGATGCCTGATGAATTTTTCGGCGTAGATAATCCTTTATACAACGTATCAGATTTTGAAAAAACATTTTATAAAAAAATAAAAGTGCACAGCTGGAAAGAGCAGGTATGGGAGCTCGGCGGTCTTGGCGGCTTCAGCAAAAAAAATTTAGTAAACCCTAATAGTCCTGAGTATATAGAGAAGTTTATCATTGAATGTAACAAGGGTGTGCTAACGCACAGACTATCCTATCCGGTCGGATTCCTTCCCATGATATTCATACCGAAAGTATGTGCTTATACTATCGCATTTCCCGTTGCTGTAGTTAATTTGTTTTTAAACGCATTGCCGACACTCGTTTTGCGGCATAATACACCAAAACTGAAAATGATGCTGCAAAGAATGAAAAAGAGATAATCCTCGTTTCGCAAACAAAACTTTAACATTTGGATGTTATAATATGGTTAATTATAGTTTTTTGCGGAGGTATACCAATGTTTAAGATATTAATTGTTGAAGATGATAAGGAACTTAATAAAACAGTCTGTTCCTTTTTGAATCACAGTGGATATGAGGCAACGGGTTGCCTGAACGCGAGTGATGCTTACGATGCACTTTATGAAGATATGTTTGACCTTATCGTATCGGATATTATGATGCCCGGTGTTGACGGCTTTGAATTTGCACGAAACGTCAGAGAGCTGAATGAAAATATCCCGATTCTCTTTATGACAGCCCGTGACGATATTGCTTCCAAGCAAAGAGGTTTCCGTATCGGCGTGGACGATTATATGGTAAAGCCAATCGACCTCGACGAGCTGCTTTTACGTATCGGCGCACTTCTTCGCCGTGCCAAGATTGCATCGTCCCGCAAACTTGAAATCGGCAGTTTCCGTATGGACGCCGACGAACATACCGCCTATCTCGGCGACGAGGAAATATTCCTTACAAACCGTGAATTCAGTATCCTCTACAAACTACTCAGTTATCCCAAAAAAACCTTTACCAGAACGCAGCTTATGGATGAGTTCTGGGATGCGGATACCGAAACTGCTTCACGTGCCGTTGACGTCTATATGACAAAGCTTCGTTCAAAGCTATCTGACTGTGAGGATTTTGAAATCAAAACCGTTCACGGACTTGGTTACAAGGCGGTGATTAAGTGAAGAAACCGACAATAAAAAGTATATTGAGATCGGTCAATAGTTTCCTGCTGTTTTTCTTAACTGTTGGATTCATTGTTTCCTGCTGTATGATGCTGTTTCTGAGCATCTTGGCCAATACTACGGAACTCACGCTTACTGCCGACAATATCGCCACAGCCGCAAAAGTAACATTTTTGAACGTTATTTTGATTACATTTCTTTTCAAATTTGCAGATTATATTCGCCGAAAAATAATGGTTGACCGGCCGACCAAAATCATCACAGAAGCAACCGAAAAGATTATGTCCGGTGATTTTTCTGTTCGCATTTCTCCTATGCAAAGCTCAGGCATGGAGGGCTTTAATCAGATTGCTATGGCAATCAACCAAATGGCAGAGGAATTATCCGGCGTAGAAACATTGCGTACCGATTTTATTGCCAACGTATCCCATGAAATGAAAACGCCCCTTTCCGTAATGCAGAACTACGGAACGCTCCTGCAGTCTCCTGATTTGAGCGAAGAAAAGCGTATTGAGTATGCAAAAGGCGTTATTGACAGCTCCCGTCGCATGGCAGACATGATGACAAATATCTTAAAGCTCAATCGTTTGGAGAATCAACAGTTCTATCCACAAGTTTCGGAATATGATTTAGGCGAGCAGCTTTGCGAGTGCCTCTTACAGTACGAAAACGTATGGGAAAAAGCAAACATTGAAATTGAAACGGACATTGCCGAGGATGTTACGGTAAAAGCAGATGCCGAGTTGCTCGGCCACGTTTGGAATAACCTGTTTTCTAATGCTTTTAAGTTCACTCCGGCAGGTGGTATGGTGACGGTATCTCTTACCGCAACGGAGCATTATGCTATTGTAAAAGTAACCGACACAGGTTGCGGCATGACACCGGATGTTGGCGCACACATATTTGAAAAGTTTTATCAAGGCGATACATCTCATTCTGTTCAAGGCAACGGTCTGGGACTTGCACTTGTCAAAAAAGTAATTGACATTATGCAGGGTGAAATCGGTGTAGAAAGTACTGTCGGGAAAGGTTCTACTTTTATTGTCAAGATACGGAGGGCATAAAATGGACCGGAAAAAACTCTGGAAAGCCATACTGTTTCCCCATATTGCCATTATGATTATCCTCATTCCTATCGCCACAGTATTCCTCGTGTATTCGATGGTGTTTTTGGGGACAAAATCGGTTATCGCCATTATCTCGTATGTACTCTCGGCCTATACATTAACGATATGGTGTTTCAAAATACCGTATTTGATTCGCTTTTTCAAAACATTCAAGGCCGAAAACAAGTATGCGAGAATTTGGCAGGACGACACAAGATTGCGAGTAAACGTTTCTCTTTACGGCACTCTTTTCTATAATACCGCATACGCATTATTGCAGCTCGGTATGGGCTTTTGGCATAGCTCCTTTTGGTTCTCTTCTTTTGCGGGCTATTACATCTGCCTTGCTGTAATGCGCTTCTTTTTGGCGAGATATACTATTAAACATAAGCCGGGAGAAAAATTGCGCAACGAATTGATACTGTATCGTTTTTGCGGATGGATTTTTATGGTTATGAACCTTGCCCTTTCACTTATTGTGTTCTTTATGGTGTATTGGAACCGTACGTTCCGTCACCACGAGATCACTACAATTATACTTGCGGCATATACCTTTACTGCCTTTACGATAGCAATTATTAATATGGTAAAATACCGCAAATACAACAGTCCCGTGTTTTCGGCCTCAAAAGCAATCAGCCTTGCTTCTGCTTGCGTGTCTATGCTGATTCTCGCATCAACGATGCTGACAACCTTTGGAGATGACACCATGGATTCTATTACAAGAAAAATCTTTCTTGGCAGCATCGGTGGTGTAATATCGATATTTGTGCTTGTGATGGCCATCTGTATGATCAGGCAAAGCAGTAAAAAATTAAAAGAGTTAAAATAAAAGAAGGTGCAAAATGGAAAATAAAGAAAGTTTTAATTACACATATTCTGCCAAAGAGCAGGAAGAAATCAAGGCAATTCGCAAAAAATATGTTACTCCCGAAGAAACCGAGGATAAGATGGCGCAGCTTCGTCGTTTGGATGCCGGCGTGTATTCTAAAGCAACTACCGTTTCCCTTATTGTCGGTGTCATCGGAGCACTTATTATGGGAATCGGAATGAGTCTTATCTTGACTGATATCGGCGCAATGCTTGGCACTGCACTTTCTATAATTATTGGTGTCATCCTTGGCATAGTGGGCATTATTCTCGTGTGCTTGGCATACCCCATTTATAACCACACTCTCACTAAAGAGCGTGAGAAAATCGCTCCCGAAATTATCAGGCTTACTGATGAACTGATGAAGTGAACGGAATTTATGCGGCTTTTTAAATTTTTCGCATAAAATTTTCTCTGTCGAAGTCAGTTTGGGCTCAGGGGCGAACGGAATTTATGCGGCTTTTTTATTTTTCCGCATAAATTTTTCTCTGCCGAAGTCAGTTTGGGCTCAGGGGCGAACGGAATTTATGCGGCTTTTTTATTTTTCCGCATAAATTTTTCTCTATCGAAGTCAGTTTGAGCTCAGGGGCGAACGAAAAATTTT
The DNA here is from genome assembly GCA_017622825.1 of Clostridia bacterium. Classification (GTDB taxonomy): domain Bacteria; phylum Bacillota; class Clostridia; order UBA1212; family UBA1255; genus Egerieisoma. The sequence goes on from JAGAQK010000126.1 coordinate 4,190, forward strand.
CCGCTCACCAAATAACAACTTGACACTATCTCCAAAATCATTTTATTTTGTAATTTGAAAGTTTTATGTTATAATACAATTTATATAGAAGTGGGATTGAGAATCATAGTCGTCCTGCATGAAATAGGAGGAGTATTATATGTCACAGTTTATTAAAACAAAAATACTTATCGTAGATGACGATGAACATATTTGCGAGCTAATAAGGCTCTATTTTGAAAAAGAAGGATTTGCGGTAAATATTGCAACTAACGGCAATAAAGCAATTGAGTCTTTTAAAAGTGTAGCTCCTGATATTGTTATTTTGGACGTAATGCTTCCCGGTTTAGATGGTTGGCAGGTTTGCCGTGAGATACGCAAGACCAGTCAAGTGCCAATAATTATGCTTTCGGCAAAAGGCGAGACATTCGATAAAGTTTTAGGACTTGAGCTCGGAGCAGACGATTATATCGTAAAGCCTTTTGAGACAAAAGAGCTTATTGCAAGAGTAAAAGCAATATTAAGAAGAACAAAAGTGGCAGAAGCAGATTCACATGAAGAAGTTGTATTCCCGAATCTCACTGTAAACAAGACAACGTACACTGTAAAGCTCAATGGGAAAGAAGTACAAATGCCACCGAAAGAATTAGAACTCCTATTTTTCCTGTCTTCAAATCCAAACAAAGTGTACACAAGAGATCAGCTTCTCGAATTCATATGGGGATACGATTTTTTCGGAGACTCAAGGACAGTCGACGTACATATAAAACGTTTGCGTGAAAAAATAGAAGACCCCAAGCAAATATGGCAGATAAAAACCGTTTGGGGTATTGGCTACAAATTTGAAGTAAAACAATAAAGGACAGGCGGTGCTATGTCTGCATTTGCATTTATAAAAAAACCGTCTATACTAAGGAAATTTTCTGTCTTTATAATTGTTGCCGTAATTTTTTCATCACTTATTTCCGGCGCGATTATGTATTTTTATACCACAAAATACATGACAGAGACAAAAGAAAGCGATATAAAAAAAGCCGTCGAAGATATAAACACCGTCTACGCGCGTATGTATACAAGCTATATAAATAATCTCGACGAATCCGGCAACTGGGTTTCAAACGAAGGATATACCGAATACAAAAAATACTATCTCGAATTATTAGATCGACTCGAACTGTACCATGATATGCAAAACATCACCGGATTTGTAACAGAAAGCGACGGTTCGATTTTTCTTTCGTACCCGCTTCTGCCCAATATGACAGGCATAGCAGAAACCTCCGGCCGCGATTTTATGAGTGCAGACATCACAAATAAACTACTGTATAACAATGGAGAATACTTTTTTAAGGAAGACGGACAGTATTACACAGGTTCGGCCTACGATTATATAATAAATTCGGGAGATTTCCACGGCCTTTATGCGTCATATGACGAAGACTACCTCTCTATAACACAGTCAATCGCCTATACTTATCCCGGCATGACAGAGCCGATGAATAAAGGTACAATAACGTTGTCTATTCCAATGCCTGAAATAACTCGTGCACGAACAGCCGTAATTAACTATTATGTAGCGGCAACAATAATTTCCGTAATATTAGAAATAATTGCACTCATAGTAATCACAAAAGAAATCACAAACCCTATCAGGCAGCTTCAAAATATGACAAAGCAAGTCTCAATGGGTAACTTTAAAGCAAAAATACAAAGCAAATCCAAAGACGAACTGGGCCAGCTCATAAACAGCTATAACTCCATGGCAGACGCTTTGGAAAATCTCGATATGATGCGTAACGACTTCATAGCAAGCGTTTCACACGAGCTTCGCACCCCTATGACATCAATACGAGGCTTTATCGACGGCATACTTGACGGAGTCATTCCGCCGGAGAAGCACTCCCACTACTTAGAAATCATAAAAGAAGAAATCAACAGAATGAACGTTCTCGTAAACGACCTTCTTAATGTAGCACGCCTGCAGGCAGGCAAGGTTGAGCTTGATAAAAAGCCTTGCAAAGTAGACGATTTGCTTTACAACACAGCAATCAAGTTAGAACCAATCATTGACGAGAAAGAAATAAATCTTGAATTCGATTTGCATACAGAAAACAGCTTTGTTTTAATAGATAAACCTTCAATTGAAAGAGTATTAATAAATCTTATTCAAAATGCCACAAAATTTACACCAAATGGTGGTATAATTACTTTACGCTCAGAATTTGTTGATGACAACAAAGTGCAGATTACCGTTGAAGACACGGGAAGCGGTATAAGTCCTGAGGAGCTACCATTTATATTCGAGAAGTTTTATAAGGTAGACAAATCAAGAGGTCTCGACAAGAAAGGCACAGGTTTAGGACTAGCAATTGTCAAGAGTATTCTCGCTGCACATGAGCAAAATATAAAAGCAGAAAGCATATTAGGTAAAGGCTCCCGTTTCATTTTTACTTTACCCGCTTGCAGAAAGGATTAATAAATTATGTTTGAAGACGAAAACTACGGCGCGCCGCAAAGTGAGCCGGTAACTCCAAGTGATAACACAACGTCAGACGAAAACATTCCGTCAGAGGACAGTAACCCGGTAGACGAGAGTGAGTCTGTAAACACGTACAGCCAAATGAGCGAAGAGGACTACAAAGAAAACATTCGCCGTATGAAAATGGAATATAAACAATTTCAGAAAGATAAAAAAGAAGCTGAGAAGCAAGAACGCGAAGTTGCACAGAAGGCCTATTCACAAAACGAAAACTCCCCTTTCCCCATAAAACGCGGAGTAAGCTCCGTTAAAGCAATCATAATCTCGCTTGCTTCCTCTTTGGTTGTTTTTTCCATTATTTTTGCTTTGTTAGCTTTCTTCCCCACAAAAGAAAAAAGTTTCTTCGCTTCATTTTATAAAGGAAGCTCCGCATCATCCCACTCAGGAGAAACGTCAAAC
>JAGAQK010000127.1 GCA_017622825.1 Clostridia bacterium
GAATAACTCAATATTTATTCTGATTAAATTTTCATGCTATCTTCAATTGCAGTTTTCAGCACGTCATCCAAGGTTTCAGCCGCAACAAATTTGATGTTTTCCTTAACCCAATGGTCTTTGATTTTAGGCATGTCTTCCGTCAAGTCACGAAAAGTATAACCGCTGAAGCCTGCAGTATGCGTTGAAAGCACCGCAGAAGGCAAAACTGCCGTTTCAAGTCCGCATGCAGACAAAATAGGAAGCGCCACTGTCAGCGAGCACTGTCCCACACATGATATGTCTTGGATTGTTAGAATTCTTTTATATTGCATAAATACCGCACTCCTTTTAAGCGTATTATAAATTATTCGCAAAGTATAATACACCTCAACTGATAATGTAAAAATATCCAATTCAACACTTTTAAATATTACCAGATTGTTTTCTGCCTGCTCTGCGCACTCTGTTTATGTGGCGTTCAAAATCACCGCTGTCTATAAGCGAAGCAATCACGAATTGCTCAAAAACAGGCACAGTACACGAGTAAAAGCCCAATTTTTGTTGAAACTCCCCTAAAAGCCCTTCCGGGAGCACCATGTACCCCACCCTTACGGACGGCGCAATCGTTTTTGAAAAAGTGTTGATGTAAATAACATTCCCGCCTGTCGCCATAGAAAACAACGTGTCCGCAACTTTCGTTGAAAGTGTCAGCTCCGAGCCGTAGTTGTCCTCTATCACAAACCCATTACGGCTGCGCGCCCACTCGATGTATTCATTACGTTTCGAAACGCTGGCCGTAACGTTGCTGGGGTAACTGTTAAAAGGCGTCACGTGCAGCACCGTCGCTACGGAATTTTCCAGCTCGCCGCTTTTTATGCCATCATTTCCCATTTTTAACATTTCATACTTAACACCGCATGCAGTATAAACCTGTCTGATTTTCTCGTAAGAAGGATTTTCAATGGCAAAAACCCTGTCAGAGCCCAAAAGCTGCACCGCAAGGCTGTATAAATATTCCGCACCCGAGCCAATAATAATCTGCTCCGGAGCCGCGTTGATGCCGTTACTCCTAACAAGGTAGTGTGAAATAGCCTCCCTGATTTCGGGGCAGCCGTGGTTGGGCGATTTTACCAAAATATTGTCGCCGTAATCAAGAATAACCTTACGCATTGTCTTTGCAAGCACCGAATATGGTATAGTCGTCTGCGTAGCATGCTTTTCTTTGTGAACGGTGTGCCCGCCCTCGACTTGGCGCTGTGCTTTGGCAAAATCATTATCTGCAACAGAAATAAAATCTTTTTCCTTATAAATAACGTAATATCCGCTGCGCTGCCTGGATTCAACGTACCCTTCCTCGCAAAGAATAGCGTACGTATGCTCGACAGTTATAACGCTCACTCCGGCCTCCTCTGCCAGAAGCCTTTTAGACGGAAGCTTTGCGCCGTAGCCGTATGCCCCGCTTACTATGTCATTTCTGATTTGCAGATAGAGCTGCATATAAGCAGGCGTTTCCTGATTATCAACCCTGTACTTCATTACCTGTCTCCGACTCTTTAAAAGCAGAATTAACCGCATCACAAATAGATTTCATTCTCTCAAAATCAATCTTAACCACCCGGCGGTCATACGTCACAAGACCATTCGTTTCGTCCTCAACGTCACTCACCTGCGTGAGCACTATTGCACACAAGCCCTCATTTTTAATTGCAGGCACAACCTCGCTCAAATACAGTTTCTCCATAGCTTCTTCAAATTTGGCCTTTTCTGCGAAAAACTTATATCCGTAAGCATTTGACGGATTAAAAATATGGTCTTTCACTCCAAGAGAATATCCGCCAAACTCAGACAAAACAAGAGGTCTGCCGTCATTTTTAAGTTTCAGCGGTTTAAAATAAATGTGCTCGCTCAGCACGTCGCTTTTACCTGTTTGGAACCATCCCGACGTCGCATCCCACACACGCGTGCTATCAATATTTTTGAAATGCTCATAAAGTCTTGCGGCATCATACTGTCCCCAACCCTCATTGAAAAGAGTATAATAACAAACACACGGCGAGTTGTACAAAAGCGCCAGCGTTTGCGTAGCAGTACTTTCAAAAATCTCCCTACGGAAATTCGATGCTCTGTGGGTAGTGCCGCTTCTTTTTCCGATTGTGGGCAGCGCCGTATCAATAATAAAATTGTATTTACCACTGTTTACAAAATCCTGGAAAACTACCATGCCATACTTGTCGCAAAAGTAATAAAACAGCATCGGTTCAATTTTAATATGCTTTCTGAGCATATTAAAGCCAAGCTTTTTCATAGTTAAAATATCATATTCAAATCCGGCCGGCGTGGCAGGCAAGAAAATGCCATCGCTGAAATATCCCTGATCAAGAAGCCCGTTAAAGAAATACGGTTTGCCATTAAGCAAGATACGATTGCCGTCTACAGAAACAGTTCGCAGAGCAAAATATGATTTAACTCTGTCCTCTCCTGATATAATTTCAAAATCGTAAAGCTTCGGGTTTTCAGGTGTCCATTCTATAGGATTCTCAGGTGCAATTTTTACAGAATTTTCCAAAACAGGGATTTCCCGCCCATCAAAAACAACCGTTTTTAAAGGCGAGCCACCCTTAATTTCTATTAAAACTTCTGTCAAAGACGGCGTTATTTTAATATCCTCTATTGAATCATTCGTAACGCTCTCCATCCACACAGTCTGCCATATACCGCTCACAGGAGTGTACCACATACCGCCGCGTTTTTTGCGCTGTTTGCCGTACGGAAGCTCCAAATCAAGCGCATCACGCACTTCGACAGTAAGCACGTTGCCGCTGTTAACACAGCAATCGGTAACATCAAAGCAAAACGGTATATATCCGCCCCTATTGTTGCCAATATGTTTACCATTTATAAAAACATCACAAATCTGGTCAACAGCGCCAAAATGAAGTAAAAGCTTATCCTTTTTAAAGCCTGTCGGCAAATCAAACTTCCTCGTGTAGACGAGCTTGTCTTTTTTACCAACGTCAAGCTCCACACCCGACAAGCGCGACTCCACAGGAAAAGGCACAAGAATCTCGCCGTCAAAGCGAGTTTTGCCGCCCTTCAATATCTTAAAATCCCATTTGCCGTTAAGGCACAAATACGATTCTCTGCGCATTTGCGGCCGTGGGTATTCATCCCACGGAACGTTCTCGCCGCTATCCGCTAATTTTTTTTTTAGCTCCTCTTCAAAAGGAGTTTCAAGTCTTTCTGTCTTAGGTTTTATTTTTGTAAATATATATAGCAAAATCGGCATTAATACAATTGCCGCTATCAAGGCTGCAAGGAATATATTTGAATTCGGCAAAAACGACTCTGTACCGTCATTGTTAATTATTTTCTCAGCATTTTTGAGCACCGCAGCACCGATGGCAGGTCCAATTACACCCGGTATGAGAACTTGTGAAAAAATACGCAAGCCTTGGAACATGCCTGCCTTTCCGACCGGCGTGTAGTCACGTATAGATGCACCGAATACTGCCATTCCTGAAAGGTAACCGCTCATCATAAACAGCGAGCCGATGAAAACGGGTACTGTAGTGTCGGTAAAGAAAAGAATTACGTAACCCAAAACAAGCCATGCAATACTTATTAACGAAGAAAATTTGAAGCCTTTTTTGTCGTAAACCTTGCCCCAGAAGGCTGTCACCACTGATGCTATTATTATTGCGGGAGCCATTATGAGAACATAATCTGTCATGCCAAGTGACTTCTCGTAATAAATAATGAGATATGGCATAAAAATCTGTATTGATATGTTAAAAATGGCAAATACGAGCAAAATCAAGTAAAGCTGTGGATTTTTACCCACTGTGGACAATCTGAAGCCGTAGAATATGTTGTAAAAATAACCTGTCTTAGTAGGCTGTATGTTAGGGTCTTTTATGAGGAAAATTCCCAGAATACCGATAAGTATCACGACTGCACCGATTATTGTGTAAATCATTGTCCAGCTTGATGCTTTTGACAAATCAAAGAACATAAATCCACCGAAAACCACAAGTATTGCAACGAGAGGCATCATAGCGTTTATTCCCTCTGCCGCGCCTCTGTTACTTTCGTCTGTGGAGTCTGTGAGCCACGCGTTGAATGCCGCATCGTTGGCTGTAGAGCCAAAAAACGTCATAACGCAGTCCATTATTATTGTAAGCGTTACACCAAGAGAGGCTGCCGAGACTGTCATAGGGAATATTTTTTCAATAACGTCCACTCTCAAAAGCGTGAAACTAAATATTGATATACCCCACAATATGTATCCTCCGCACATAAAAAGCTTTCGTTTGCCCACTCTGTCAGAAAGCGGTCCCATAAAAACAGTCGTAAGAGTTGCGGCAATTGCTGAGGCAGCAACCATCATTGATATGTCACCGGCTGTAGCATTGAACATTTCGTACATAAAAACGTTAAAGTACATGTTTTCAATAACCCATGCCACTTGACCTATAAGGCTGAAAAGTGTGAGAGCTAACCAAAAGCGCCCTGAAAGCTTTTTCTTCATAAAATTACCTCCGTGTTTTTTCTTTTCTTAAAGTACTTATTATTGTGCCGATACTTGGTCTTTTGCCGTAAAGCAGTACTCCCATACGATAGATTTTCGCAGCTATAACGCCTACCAGCACCACCGAAACAGCTAAAATTGCAATGGAAATTGCAATCTCATATGCGGCCACCCTGCTCATGGCAATTCTGGTAAACATTGCCATTGGCGACGTAAACGGCACGTATGATGCGACTTTAAGCAGTAGTGTGTCTGTATTGCCCGACGACATAGTCATCATGACTATCATAAAACCTACTATAAACAGTAGCGTTACAGGCATTACGGCAGTATTCAAATCCTCTAATTTTGATACAACCGAGCCTGTAGCCCCATATAGGAATGCATAAACCAAGAAGCCGAGCACAAAGAATACGAGCATATAAATGAGGAGCTCTGTAGGAATGTTGAAGAATGCCGCCATAATTCCGTCGCTGTCCCAATATGTTTTGTTGATATTAAAGCAAACTATTACTGTACCAAAAATGGCTGCAAGCTGAAGCAATCCTGCCAAACATGACGATAAAACCTTACCAAACATCATGCTCGTAGGCTTGGCGCTTGTCACAAGAAGCTCCATGGCGCGAGAACTTTTCTCAGAAGCCACGCTTGAAGCTACCATCTGTCCGTATAGCAAAATAACCATATATAGGGCAAAAATCATTATATAAGTGTAGAAGAAATTCTGCACTTGGTCTTTGCCGAGGCTTTGTGTCTCATATTCTATCTGCGCAGACATTATGCTTTGCGCCGCTTCAGGCGAAATGCCCTCTGTTATCATAGCGTTCATTCTGTACATATTTTGGAAAACCTGTCTTGCTGTTTCTGCGTTCGTATCGTATAAGGAGAGATTATCCACATAATACGTGTACGATGTGTAGCTATCAAGTACAAAAGCGCACTCCGCTTGTTTTGAGGTTATTTTTTCTTTTATGGCTTCGACGTTTTCCTCCGTAACAACTATGTTGTAGTCTTTAAATGTTTCTGCAAAAATTGTTTTTACGATGTCGGAATCAAGATTGCCCGCCTCTACGGTATTGCATGATACGAGCATTACAGGCATATCTGCAATATTTACCGTGCTGTCTGCATCATCACTGCCAATCAGACGCGGTATGAACGTTATGCCGCCTAAGAGGATTATCAAGGCAAGTGTTACACCTACAAACACTTTGTTTGTAAGATAGTTTTTGAATTCATATTTAAATATAGTCTTAAATTGTCTCATATCCGCTCCCCCTTATATCTGTTTGCCTGCATGTTCTACAAAAATGTCATTGAGAGACGGTTCGAAAATTTTAATCTCATCAATGTCATACTTTTCTGTTAATTTTTGCATTATTGCTTTTTTATCTGCCGCATCGGGAAGCATAATTATTATTTCGCCTTGTGCCTCGCCTTTTTCACAAGCTAAACCACATTCCGCTTGTATTTTATCACTGTCAACGGAGCGCACAACCAGCTTGTTACGCGGGTAGTTTCGTTTTATATCATACAAATCGCCGCAAATTGCAATCTGTCCGCCGTTGAGTATGGCGATGCTGTCGCAAAATTCTTCTATATAGTTCATCTGATGGCTTGAAAAGATCACTATTTTGTTGTTGGCGATTACTTCTTTTACAACGTCTTTAAGCAGCATGGCGTTGACGGGGTCGAGGCCCGAAAATGGTTCATCGAGTATCACAATGTCGGGATTGTGAGCCAGTGCCGTAATCAATTGTATTTTTTGCTGGTTTCCTTTTGAGAGGCTGTCGAGCCTTTTGTTTTTGTACTCGCTCATGCCAAGTCTTTCCAGCCAATAGTTTACGGAATCTACCGCTTCTTTATAGCTCAAGCCGTTAAGCTCTGCGAAATATATGAGCTGCTCTGATATCTTTTTCTTAGGATACAAGCCTCTTTCCTCCGGCAAATATCCGAATTTCACTTTGTGGTAATCTATCTTTTGACCGTCTATCAGTACTTCTCCTCCGTCTTGAGAAAATACGTTCATCATTATTCTGATAGACGTGGTTTTACCCGCACCGTTACGACCAAGCAATCCAAATGCTTTGCCGCTTTGCGCCGAAAACGATACACGCTTTAAAACCTTTAAATCTCCGAAACTTTTTTCAATTTCTTTAAATTCTAAAACCATTTTGCACTCTCCTTTTTCTTTCAATGTCGGATGCTTTTTCATTTTACCATAGTAGCAAAAAAAAATAAACCGAATAATATGTCAAAAGCCACGGCAGACTGTATTTTGCCATGGCTTTTATCTCAATTATATTTTCCGGTTTATTCCTGTGAAAACTCATCTTTACCTACTCCGCACAACGGGCATGTCCAATCCTCCGGAACATCTTCCCATTTCGTACCGGGAGCAACACCATTATCCGGGTCTCCTGCAGCCTCGTCGTAAACGTAACCGCAAACATCACATACGTATTTCATGAAAACACCTCCTAAAAAGCAATCTGTTAAGGGTTATATTATATCACAAAAAAGGGGTTATATCAACAAAACATACTACAATTGAAAGACCGGTAATAATATGATATAATTCAAAAAATTCAAATATGTTTTAGGAGAGGATTTATAATGCTATATTTTTTCCCGGCAATAGGCATAGTATCTTTTATTATATCTTTATTTTTCGCCTTTAAAAAACGCCATAATATGAGCAAATGGATAGCATGTGTCACCATAGGTATTTTTGTGGCAACGTTTTTTATGCTTTTGCCTACACAATGGGTAAAAAATGGTGTCTCCGTAGAAAACAAAGCTCTTTACTCGACTATATCGTCCTTACTATACAGTTTTAAAGTTCTTGGCGGTCGTCAGGATATTGCACAGCTTGAAACAATTGCTTTCAGTGGTTTCCTAAAATCAATATACATCTACGTCAATTATATAATGTTTGCCGTGGCACCTATATTAGCTTCAAGCTTAATTCTTTCTTTTATAGGTGATATTGGAGATAAGATGCGATATATGGTTTCAAGAGGTTCTAAATGCTATGTTTTTTCAGAAATCAACAACAATTCTGTTGCATTTGCAAAAAGTATAAAAAGCAAGGCCAAAAGAAACACTGTTGTTTTTTGTAACATAAAAAACTCAGACAAAGATTTGATTACAGAAGCAAGAAAAATAAATGCAATTCTTTTGTATAAAACAGTAAATTCTTTTAAACTGTCGCGTCGTTTCCGTAAATATGAATTCTGCTTTTTTGCGGATAACGAAGATGAAAACATTAAATTAACAGAATATTTCATATCGCAAAAAAGCAAAATGAGAAAGCACAACGTTACTGTAAATGCATTTGCATATAATGATGTTAATATAAAATTATTAGAATCTTTAATGGTCAAAATTCCTTGTGCTATCTTTGATAACACACATCCAATGCTTATAGAAAAGGCAAAAGAAATAATAAACAAAGCTCCAAAAACAAAAATCATATTCTATAACACAGACAGTGAATATGATAATAACATTGATTTAGGCAAGGATAGCGATATATCAGTATACGAAGACAACCTGCTGAATGTAGTTGTAGATGACCATTTCAGTACGTATGACATTACGTTATATCAACTTAACGACGAAGGTTCTGTTTGCGATACCCCACTTTGGTTTTCAAATAATCGTCTTGTTACACAGTGGCAAGATGAGCCTTTAAAGATACGTTTTATAAATGATTATTCACTTTTCTGCAATAATCTTTTATACAATCACCCTTTATTTGACTTACCGGCCGAGCGCAATGAAATATCTGTTTTGCTAATTGGATGTGGCAGGCTTGGCATCAATATGCTTAAAACTGTAATTTGGAATGGTCAAATATCCGGTTATACTTTAAATGTATGCGTTTTTGATAAAAATGCTGTGAATATTGAAAAAGAGTTTTATTTGCAGTGTCCCGAAATGAATAATTATGACATTTCATTTGTTAACGTTGACATTGAAAAAGCAGAGTTTGAATCAGCACTAAACAAACAGTCAAATACCTCTTTTGTTTTCATCGCAACGGGCTCCGATGACCTTAATTTATCTACTGCAGAAAGAGTTTTTCGTTTATTAAAAAGTAAGTATTCAGGTTATATCCCTCCAATATTTACACGTGTAAGAAAAACTGTAAAATCAGAAAACTTTAGCGAAAAGGGCACTTTTCTTTCAGATAGAAATATTCATATATTTGGCTCTTTGGACTCTGTCTTTTCAAAAGAAACAATACTAAATTCACAGCTTGAGAAGCTTGCTTTTGCAATACATTTATGCCATTGCGATGCGTTGGATTCTGACAAAGACAGTTTCGAATATAAAAAAGCTCTGTATGAATTTAATTTTTCGGAATACACTCGCCGTTCTTCTATGGCAACCGCATTACATATTTCAGCAAAACTTAAATATTGCGGCCTTATTACGTCAAAACATATAAGCGAAAAGTGCTTTTCTCCCTTTAATGTAGACATTTCTTCTTTTGATGAATTAATGAAAAACGAAAATCTACAACTAAATCTTATAAAAAATGAGCATATTCGTTGGAATGCTTTTATGCGTAGCAAGGGTTATAGGACTGTTGATTTTGAGACAGTAAAAAAATATGCTCCTATAACACGCTCCCACAAAGATGAAGATGCCAAACTCCATCCATGTATAGTTGATTGGGAAAAACTTGAAGAACTTCAAAATGAATACAATAAGCTTCAAGCTAAATTAAATTTAAAAAAGAGTAATTTTATAAAAAATGATAAAGAAATAGTTATTAAAATACCATTGATTATAAAAAAAGCAAAACAACTTTGCGAGGAGGACTAATAATGTATATACCAAAACCCATTGACACTTCTGAAATCGTACTTACAAAAGAATTACTTGAGCTTACAGAAAAAATCGCCGAAAATGTACATGAAGTTTGGGCGGCAGGACGTTTAAAGGAAGGTTGGTCCTATGGCGTTGTGAGAAATGATTCAGCAAAAGAAACTCCGTGTATGGTGAAATATTCCGAACTTCCCGAAAGCGAAAAGGAATATGATAGGAACACTGCATTAGAAACTATAAAGCTAATTGTCAAGTTAGGTTATACGATATCGAAAGGATGATTTTTATGAATACAGTTAACTCTACGACCGATTATTATGATGCTTTTATTAGCTACCGTCACCAGACAGGTTTCTATATGGCTCAAGTCATTTATGACAAACTTGTATACAACGGGTATTCTGTTTTTATGGATAAAACGATGTCCTCAGGCAAATTTGAAGATCAAATTTGTGATGCTATAAAGAAAAGTAAAAATTTCATTGTGGTTTTGTTTCCCGGTGATTTCAAGAGCGGCAACTGTACCTGGCTCAGAAAAGAAGCACTTACTGCCTTGAATACTCCTGACATCAACATAATCCCTGTTATTTGTGATAAATTCAAACTACCTTTATTCCCTCAGCCGTGGATGAGAACATTACTTTCACACAACGGAATTGATATGCATAAAGATTATTCTCTTGATCAAGATCTTGACAAGCTCTGTGACCGCTTTATGAAGAACGCTAATCCCGTAAAGCCATTAATCACAACAGTTGATTTCTTTAATAAGAATCTGCAGGCATCTAACAGTTCCCTTAAACCTTTGAGCGTGGATATGGCTTTTCATGCAGGAGCCGCATGGCTTCGCCCCGGACCCGAACATGAAATTCTGTTAAACAAACTTTTAAAAATGGACATTACTAAGCGCGTTTTGGTAAATTCAGCATCTTCTGCCGAAAGCATTGCAAAGCACATGCGTGAGAAGCAACCGGCTGTTTACACTTCATTTGAAGAAGCTATTGCCAATTGGACGCAACTTGCTGCAGACAACTCTAATCTTTTGGAAGTTCGTGTATGCGATATCCCACTGATTCACGTTTACCATGCGATTCACTACAAAAACGGTGACAAAGGCCACTATGGTCGTGTTCACGTTAAATATTACGCATACAACAACACTAACCTAAACAAATCCTTCGAGCATGAACTTAGCAGCTTCTCTAATTATTATGATATATATAATAATGAGTTTGAATATCTGTGGGCGTTAAGCAAGAAAGTTTGATTTTATGATCTAATTCTCCCACAATATAGGCAATTATAACGTCGTCACATGTAACGGACTTATCAATTTTCGACCTTGTAACATATGCAAGCTATGATCGTATTGTAAAAAAACTCCGAGATTTATATTATAAATATGAATCCCGGAGTTTTTACAGTTTATTTTATCATTAATTCTCGCGGTGTTTTCCTTGACAATCTAAGCAAAGGGAAAAGACTTGCAATAATAGAAGTAACAATAATTATCACGAATAAAAATAAATAATCGCTTACTTGCAATTCATACAAAGGAAACGGGAATGGTTTTGAAGAAGTTCCCATTAATAACAACAACGGCATTATGGTATAATTAATGACCGTACTTGAAAAAATAAAAACAAACAATGCTATTATAGAATTTTGAACTACAAAAATGGTCGATATTTGATTTTTGGTCGCACCAATTGCTCGTAGAATACCAATTTGTTTAATTTTATCTTGTATAGAGACTGCAATAAAATTAGCAAACAGAATAACAGCAAAGAGAATTGCCACAAAAGAAATTGCTATCATCTTCCATCCAAAATCAACCGTCACTTCAGATTGATATTTAAGAATTTGAGAATAATAGTCGCAAAAAACATACTTTTCCTCCTCAAAGACTTTATAAAACAAATCTGACTTATCAAGCATTTCTCTGTCATATTTTAAAATGATATAAGGATACTCCTTAGGC
>JAGAQK010000128.1 GCA_017622825.1 Clostridia bacterium
CAGACAAAATGAGTCAGAGTCATTCGTGCTACCTTTACACAATTCCGCATCGAATCTGTACACCATCTGTACAACGTTTGACATTATAACACTATTGTTTTTTGTTTGCAATACCAAAATTTAAAAAATTATAAAAAATACAAGCACAAAAATAAAAGTTTTCGTATGAATAACCGAACAAGCATTTTCATATATTTGTACAAACCATTATGGATGCAACTACATTAGAGAGGTGAGACAGAATGAACGAGGTAAGGTTTCAAAATGAAATTACGGACAGGTTGGGGAGTACGCCTGTCAGTTTTGCGCTAAAACAGTTCTTTTTACGCAAAAAAGAGCTGCTAAAGACTGTCGGAGAAATAAGAATAAGGACAAAAATGCCTCTATGCGTGATAGACGGCAACAAAAAAGATAAATATTTCATTAACTCATACGGCAATACGGTTGAAGCAGATGAATCGTATATGCCAACAAAGGAAGAAATTAACAGGATATTTACTTCAATATGCAGAAGCTCTGTTTATGCATACAGAGAAGACATAAAAAACGGTTTTATAACGTTAAAAGGCGGACATAGGGTCGGAATTGCAGGAAAAATGCTTCCTGACGGAGCAGTTTATGAAGTTTCGAGCTTAAATATAAGAATTGCAAGGCAAGTAAAAGGCTGCTCTAAAAATATAATTCGGCACATAATTAAGAATAAAAACGAGATTTACAGCACACTTATAATATCGCCTCCGGCTTGCGGTAAAACTACAGTTATAAGAGACATTGCAAGGATTTTGGGTACAGGCAGCAGCTTCCCGGAGTTTCGCGGTGTGAGTGTAGGTATTATAGATGAACGTTCGGAAATTGCGGCGTGCTACAATGGCGTTCCGTACAATGACGTTGGGCTGATGACAGACGTATATGATGCGTGCCCAAAAGAGAAAGGCATAATGATGATGATACGGTGTATGGCGCCGGAGGTTATCATTACAGACGAAATAGGCGGCACGGGCGACGCGGCGGCAGTTGAATCGGCAGTAAATGCAGGCGTGAAAATAATCGCGACAGCACACGGCGGTAGCTTGCAAGATATGAAAATACGGCGAGAAATAGCGAAAATGATAGATGCGGGCTCATTTGAAAGGTACATAACTTTGAGTTGCGATAACGGACCGGGTACGTTTAAGGAAGTGGTGAACAAATGTATATGATTCTTAAGGCGGCGGGGGCTTTCATGATACTTTCCGGAGGGCTGATGGCAGGCGGTAAAGTGAGAAAACAGCACAAAAAAGTGTGCACAGAACTTCGTAAAATGCAAGAAGCATTGAAATTTGCCGATGACACGATAACGATAGAAAATATGCTTCTTGATGATGTTTTGAAAAAATGTGCCGAGAAATTTTTTGAAGATGAAAAGGGAACGGATATATGGACAAAAGCATGTGAAAATTTGAAAACTGAGTTTGGCAGTTTTGAGAATTCCTGGGTAAAAGCGTGCGATGAATATTTTGAAGAGCAACCGTATTATGATGAAAAACAAAAAGAGTGCATAAAAGGAATCGGAAAGGCACTGGGAATTGCCAATACACAAAGGCAAAGCGCGCATGTGAATGCGAATTTACAGAATTTACAAGAATTGGAAAAAATGGCAATTGCAAAATATGAAAAAGAAGGAAAAAACAGTGTAAGGATAGCCGCTGCTTTATCAATAGCAGTTATAGTTTTGCTGTTTTGACAGATTCAAGGAGAGAAAATGGAAATAGATTTGATATTCAAAATAGCCGGTATCGGCATTATGGTAGCTGTGCTCAATCCTATTTTGATTAAAGCAGGGAGAGATGAACAGGCAACGCTCGTTACTATTGCAGGGTTAATACTTACAATGATAGTCATAGCAGGAGAGCTTAAGGATTTATTTGCAATGCTTAAATCGTTTTTCGGATAGCATACGGTAAAGCTGCTATGTGAGGAAGAATATGGAAAATATATTAAAAATCGGGATGACAGGAGTTGTCGTATCAATTCTTGTAATGCTTTTGAGGGACATGCAAAGCAAGGTAGCACCGCTTCTTGCAATATTAGGCTCATTGGTAATTTTGGCATTTGTTGTAAAATCTGCCAAAAACACCACTGACGCAATTAAAGTTTTGTTTGATGATTCGGGGATAGGAAACGAAACGGTAAAGGAGGTAATTAAAATAATCGGTATAGCTTACGTCGCGGAGTTTTCGTCATCAGTTTGTAAAGATATAGGAGAAAATTCAATAGCGACCAAAATTGAAACTGCAGGCAGAATAATCATTCTTATGATGTCAATACCGTGGGCAGCAGCGCTTTTGGAAGCGGTAAAAACACTTATGTGATCATGAAAGATGAATTTGTAAAAATAGTTACAGAAGAATTATCGGCTCAGTTAAAATCCGGTGCAGGTATATTATTGATAATAGTATCGATAACTTATATAAGTGCGATATTTACACAAATAATAAAAGAAAACAGTAGCGGAACCGGCGAGATTGTTTCGTTCGGCGTAATATGCCTATTGTGCGTGCCGATGATAGAAAATATAAAAAACGTCGTGGTAAACGCCGCAGATACTATAGAAGAAATACGCGCAGTAATGCTAAGCTCAATACCGGTTCTGTGCGCTAACAACGCAACGGGCGATATAGCGGGAGCCGCCGTTTTCATTACACTAACGCAGGTAGCGGCAGTTTTGCTTTCGGAAATTTTTTTGCCACTCTCGATAGTTTATACAATGTTCGGAATATGTGGCGTCGTCAGCGACAAGTTTAGCCTTGAAGGAGTAAAAGGTATGGTAAAGTATGTTTTTAACTGGGGATTGGGAATATTGATGATATCGTTCTCC
>JAGAQK010000129.1 GCA_017622825.1 Clostridia bacterium
AAATTGACTATTCAATAATTAGTTTCTTTAAAGTGCAGTTTGCAATGGACAAATATTGCTCGGGCGATTATAATTATTGCTAATATCATGGTTGCAGATATCTTGGAAACAAGTTTTTAGGAGCATGTCTTATGAAATTAAACAAGAAAGTTACTATTTTAGTGGGTTTTGCCTTTTTAGCGATAAACGCCTTTTGGCAGATGTATGATAATCTTATACCTCTTATATTGAAGAATACTTTCAATATGAACGAAACAATCACAGGTGTCATTATGGCGGCAGACAACGTGTTGGCGCTATTTCTTTTACCGCTGTTCGGCTCCATTTCAGACCGAACAAATTGCAGGATGGGCAAAAGAAAACCATTTATTTTGTTCGGAACGCTTGCGGCCGTTTCGCTTATGACGTTCATTCCGATTTTAGATAACAGCTACTATGCTGTTCCATCGAGTGCGAAGCTCATAGGATTTATTGTGCTTCTCGGTTTTATATTGATAGTAATGGGCACATACAGAAGTCCTGCTGTTGCATTGATGCCGGACGTAACGCCAAAGCCTTTGCGAAGCAAGGGCAACGCTGTAATAAACCTTATGGGCGCACTGGGCGGTATAATTTATCTTGTCGCTACAACGTTTATGTACCCGAAAAGCAAAACAGAGGGACTTGACCACATTAATTACCAACCGATTTTTACAGTGGTCAGCATTGTAATGCTTGTTGCTCTTATAATCATTTTGTTTTTTGTCAACGAGCCGAAGCTTAGGGCTAAACAGCTCGAGTACGAGAAAGCTCATCCCGAACAGGATTTAACCTCCGAAAGTAGCTGCGAAGACCACCTTTCCGTAGAAAAACGAAAGCTGCCGCGAGCTGTGAAGAGAAGCTTAATCTTTTTGCTTTTGTCGGTAGCGCTGTGGTTTGCGGGGTACAACGCTGTTGCTACGTGGTTTTCGACGTACGCGACGACTGTGTGGGGAATGGCTCTTGGTGACGCGAATTTCTGTTTTACGATAGCTATGGCGGGTGCCATTGTGTGCTATTTGCCTGCCGGCTTGGTGGCCGGTAAGATAAGGCGCAAAAAAACGATACTTTTAGGTGTCGGCTTGCTGGCAGTATGTTTTGGTGTGGCTTTCGTCTACACGCTGTTTGCGAGTAGCTTCCATCCCGCTTTGTATGCGCTGTTCGTGCTTATCGGTGTGGCGTGGGCTTCCATAAATGTAAATAGCTTGCCAATGGTGGTGGAAATGTGTTCCGGCGCAGAAATGGGCAAGTTCACGGGGTATTATTACACATTCAGCATGGCAGCTCAAACGGCAACGCCGGTGCTGTCCGGCTTTTTGATAAGCAAGCTCAGTTACCAAACGCTGTTTCCTTATGCTGCAATATTCGTAGCAGCATCGTTTATGACAATGTGTTTCGTAAGGCACGGTGACTCAAAATGAAAAAAATTTTTATTGAGCGTATGAGAAAATTGGCCTCTTGGGACTACGCCCACCGGGGGCTGCACGACATAGCCGCTGCGATGCCTGAGAACAGTATCGCTGCTTTTAAGGCGGCACTCGACAATGGCTATGGTGCGGAGCTCGATATTCATTTGCTGAAAGACGGAAATCTTGCTGTTATTCACGACTCCTCGCTTTTGCGCACTGCAGGCGCAGACGTCATTGTGGAGGATTTGACCGTAGAAGATATTGAAAATTATCGCCTCTTGGGTAGCGACGAGAAAATCCCGTCGCTTCAAAACGTCTTGGCGCTTTTTGAGGGGCGAGCGCCGCTTGTCATCGAATTAAAAGCATACAAAAATAATGCGGCAGCTTTATGTGAAGCGGCCTGCAAGGTGCTCGATAATTATAAAGGTGATTATTGTATTGAGTCTTTTGACCCGAGATGTTTGAGATGGTTCAAAAAAAATCGCCCCCACGTGTTGCGGGGGCAGTTGTCTCAAAATTTCTTAAAAAGTCCTTCGGGTCTTGGTAAAATAGTAGATTTTTTCCTCACTTCGCTCATACTGAATGCTGTGACAAGGCCACATTTTATTGCCTACAGATTTTCAGATATGGGAAATTTCCCGTATCGTGCATACACCAAGCTCTTCAAAACGCAAGGTGCTGCCTGGACAATAAACACCGAGGCTGATTACCACGATGCCAAGAGTAAAAATCTCCTCGTAATATTTGAAAGCTTTAAACCTTAAAAATCATCAGGCACAAAGCAAGGCATCAACTGTAGCTTAAATAAATTTGCTGCGTGTTTTCTGTCAATTATTGCCTTTTTCTCTTGATCTTCTATTATTCCTTCTCTTATATAGCGATCAAGCTCAGCGTATGTGAATCCGAGATTTTCTTCGTCACTTTTTCCGCAAAGGCCATCTATCGGTGTTTTCTCCACGAGCACCTCGGGCAATCCCAAAATATGACCTATTTGTTTGACTTCTGTTACCGTCAAATTTGACATTGGTGAAAAATCCCCCACAGAATCGCCGTATCTTGTGGAATAACCCACCCAGTCTTCCGAAAGATTGCACGTATTAACTACTCTGCCGTTGCAGCTTTGCGAAACGGCATATAACGTTGTCATTCTTATTCGCGGCGGAATATTTTGTCTTGTCTGCGCCGTGATTTCCATATCTGCCGGCAACGCACTAAGCACACCATCAACCGCATCTTTCACATTAATAACATAGTGCTTTATACCCAAATGATTTACAAGTAAATGCGACATATCAATATCAAATTGCTCTCCCTGCGGCATCAAAACACCGATAACTCTGTCTTTTCCCAGCGCCTCCACACAAAGCGCAGCCGCCACCGAGCTATCCTTTCCTCCCGATATGCCTACAACCGCATTGCAACCTTTGCCATTTTTCTCAAAAAAATCTCTTATCCAATTCACACAATCATTTTTTACTTTTTCTGCGTTAAACAACAAAAAGCACCTCCCGAATTATACGTCCGGCGACATTATATCATTTTCTGTGCAAATACGCAAAACCCAAACTGCTACACAGCGACAAAATGAGCTGTCACAGTTGGCAAAAACCAAATGGTGTGGTTGTTGTGGTATAAATGATTGTTGACAAAAAAATAAAAAGAAAATGACTCGATTGTGATATAATGCTTTCGACGAAAAAAACAAAAACAAAGGAGTCATTTATGAGACAAAGTATAGCATCAGAAGCAAGGTATCGTCAACGGGTAGTTAAATATTCTTTAAAAAATGGAGTTTCAAAAGCAGCGGATCGTTTTCACTGTAGTAGACAGGTCATTTACAATTGGAGGGATAGATACGATGGCAAATC
>JAGAQK010000130.1 GCA_017622825.1 Clostridia bacterium
CCGGTACATTAACTCAAAATAAAATGACTGTTGTAGATCACTTTGGTGATGATGAAAAGCTTCTTGCAAGAGCTATGGCACTTTGCAGTGATGCTGAGATTGATCCTGAAAAGAACGAGGCAACAGGTGAGCCTACAGAATGTGCTCTTGTAAACTATGCTAATTCATTATCAATGCCTAAAGATGATATGAAGAAAGAATCTCCGAGAGTACAGGAGCTTCCGTTTGACAGTATGCGTAAGATGATGTCAACGTTCCATTCCGTAAATGGTAAGGTTATACAGTATACAAAAGGTGCGCCTGACGAGATATTAAAGCGTTGTACGCGATACGTTGAAAACGGCGAAGTATTCGAAATGACAGATGCCTTCAGAGAAAGAATCATTGCTGCAAACAAAGCTATGGCTGATAAGGCTTTGCGTGTTTTGTGTGCTTCAATGCGTGAATATGACAGCGTTCCCGAGGAGCCATCTACTGAGCTTAATGAGTGCGATTTGACGTTTATAGGCCTTACGGGAATGATAGATCCTATTCGTCCTGAGGTTAAAGATGCTATTATTGAATGTAAGAGTGCTGGTATTAGGGCCGTTATGATTACTGGTGACCACAGAGATACTGCTATTGCAATTGCAAAAGAACTTGGAATAATTTCTGATGAGTCTCAGGCTATTACAGGTGCAGAGCTTAATGATATTAGTGATGAAGAGCTTGATAAACGTATAACGGAGTTCGGTGTTTATGCGAGAGTACAGCCTGAGCATAAGACAAGAATTGTTAATGCTTGGCGTAAAAACGGTTATATTACTGCAATGACAGGTGATGGCGTTAATGATGCTCCGAGTATTAAGAATGCTGACATCGGTATAGGAATGGGTATTACCGGTACTGACGTTACGAAGAACGTTGCTGATATGGTTCTTGCTGATGACAACTTTGCGACGATTGTTGGTGCTGTAGGTGAGGGTAGAAGAATTTATGATAATATCAGAAAAGCTATTCAATTCTTGCTTGGCTCAAATATGAGTGAGGTATTGAGTGTATTCTTCTCAAGTATTTTTGGATTTGTTATCTTAAAGCCTGTTCACCTTTTATGGATTAACCTTATTACTGACTGTTTCCCGGCTTTGGCTTTGGGCGTTGAGAAGGGCGAGGCAGATCTTATGAAGCGTAAACCTCGTAATCCTAAAGACGGAATTTTTGCAGGTGGTCTTGGCGTTGACGTTGTATATCAAGGTATTCTTGTTTCTGCTTTAACAATTTTTGCGTATATGATTGGTAACTACTTTGAGAATGATACATGGAATCTCTTTAATGCAGAAAGCTCACATGGTGTTACAATGGCGTTCTTAACTATGAGTATGGCTGAGATTTTCCACAGCTTTAATATGAGAAGCCAAAGAGGAAGTATATTCCGTCTCAAATCTCATAACAAGATATTGTGGGGAGCTGCAATACTGAGCCTCTTGCTTACCACAGCAGTTATTGAGATACCGTTCCTTGCTAACGCATTTGACTTTTATCAGATTGGTATAAAAGAATATGCAATATCTCTTGTTCTTGCATTCTCCGTAATACCGATTGTTGAAATTGTAAAACTTATACAAAGAGCGATAAAAAAGAATAAATAATTAAATGCAAAGTGAAGCGGCAGGGAATTAGCCCTGCCGCTGAATTTTTAAAAGCAACTATATTTTTTCTGCTTGGGGATTGCCGTTTATAAAATAGTTAATATAATTAAAACCACAATTCTTAATGATATCAGCGTAAATTTTGAAGTTACAAGCGATTCTGTCAGGACTGTGAGCATCAGAGCCCAGTGTAATCAATTCGCCACCAAGCTCCTTGTAGCGCTTAATAAGCGTTGTATCAAGCGGCTGTTTAAGATATGTTGAAGTGTTGATTTCAAAAGAAATACCCTTTGTAATGATATATTTGAAAATTTCATCAACTAAGGCAGGGAAGTCAGAGTAATAAAACATAGAATCATCAAAATTAGCATATCTTTCAATGTAATCAAGATGTCCCATTGTATTAAACTTAAAATCTGTATATAGCTTTAAATTATTATAAACTTCAACGAGATATTCAGTGTACGAGTCTAATTTTGATTCGCCGGTACGGAAATACTTGCCGCAGTAAGGGTCGCGTTTATTAATAAGATGTGTAGATCCGATTATATAATCAAATTTATAATTTTTAATCATATTATAAGTATCTTGAATCACATGAGGTTGCATACCAATTTCAACTGCAGAGATAATTTTTATTTTACTTGAGTATTTATCTTTAAGAGTGTTTAACAATAAAAAATATTCATTAAAATCATAATAAAACTCATCCTCATAATCAGTAAAATCAATATCTAAATGATCTGTAAAGGCAATACCGGTGAGCCCCAAATTAATTGCTTTTACAACAGCTTCTTCCATATCAAGCGAGCTGTCAGTCGAAAATTTTGAATGAACGTGCATATCATAAAACATAACATCAGCCTCTAATAAAAATAACTCAGAAGGGGGAGCTATAATTCCGTAGCCTTTTTAACATCTATCCAATTGAACAAAATAAAAATTTTGTTCAATTGGAGGAGTGCTTTTTGCAAGATTTAAAATAAATTAACCCCATCTGCTGGATTATATTATATTTAAAAATAAATGTAAATAAGCGCTGCAATCATAAAATCATATTCAGATAAGGTTTCTTTATCACAATTATTTTTTTTTAAGATTTATTCTTTCATATATTAGTAGTATTATTAATGCTATAATTATGAAATCTTCTGTAAATATCGTATCAATTACATTTTTGATATTAAATTTATTTACTGTATCACTTTCAGATGTTTTGTATTCGTTCTCAGCATTTCTATTTTTTTCTGATGATGTGCAGGTCGTCGGAGGTATTACAATTTTATCGGGTATTTCATAAATATCTTCATTTTTATCTGATTTTATGTTTAAATTGTTTTGCTTATAATAATTACCATAATTACGACGATTCCTGTGTTTCATATTAAAATAGCTTAAGGTCCTTAGCGACATCTGCGAACGTTAATAATTTCACACAGTTGCTAACCTTATCCTTTCTTTTATCATTTAAAAAAGGCTCTATAGCGTATAATAATTGTATTTTTTTATCTTTATTTTTATGGTTTTTTACTTCTTTATATTTGTTCATAATTTGTACACATTTGTTGATATCGAAGTCAAAACCGCTGGCATTTTCATTATTTTGTTCAATTAGATTATCTTTACTAATTTCTTTTGATTCAGTTATTTCACTATTATCGCTACCTATAAACGATTGCACAATATCTCCAATATTATCAGGAATTTCGTCAATTCCAAACATACTGCCAATTTCTTTGATTTTTTCATTCAAAGAGTCACTCATGTCAGCTCATCTAATTTCTTCATAATCATTTCTTTATCATTACCGGCAAGCTTTTTGATTTTATCGATATCATCTTGTGACAGTTTTCTTTTAATTGCCTCAATATTTATGTTCAAATCTTTTATTTTTTTTGTGTCAAGCTCACTGATTTTTTTTCGCAGCTCTTCCCTGTCGATTTTTTCAAGCTGCCTTGCAAGGTCATCTACAGAAGTCTTTTTAAGCTTTTCAACGCCCTTTTCAATCTTTGCATTCGTAATTTTTCCCTCAATTTTATTAAACATGTTAGACATATAATACCCCAATCAGGCTTAATCCTTAATTTATTCTATGCACTTATTTTTAATATAGTGCATAATTTTTAGTTGTTTTGTAAAAATTATCATTGGTGGTATGATGTCTTATTTTGTCTATTTTTTTATTTACAGTTTTATTGGATTTTTGCTTGAGTCAATTTATACCTTGATAACAAAAGGCTGTTTTTTGTGGAAAAAATGTTTTTTATTCAACTTTTTATGCCCTGTTTACGGTTTAGCTGCTATTTCAATACTTTTTTCGGTACGAAACATTCGTGAGTACAAGCTACTGTCGGTTTTCGTAGGCAGTATAATTGCAACTGTAGTTGAATTCATATTTCATCTATTATATGAAGAGTTACTTGGTATATCGCTATGGGATTACAGTGATTATTTATTTAATATTCAGGGGCGCGTATGTATTACTTTTACCATTTTTTGGAGCATTTTGTCAGGCTTACTTATATATGTTGTTCATCCGGTCGTAAAAAAATATACAGCATCCATACCGAAACCATTTGTAATTACAATCATGATTTTCTTGGCGATAGATGCTGTAATCAGTATTATATTATTAAAAAAATACGGAAATAAAAACGCCGTCAATATCTCTTGGCTTATTTCAAATTATCGTTATAAGTTGCACTAAATGCATAAATATCTTCTGCGGCACTCGTGTTATAAGCCAAAACTGCATCAGCAAAAACCGGATCGGTTAGTCCCAAAGCAGCTGTAGCGTGTGACTTTCCGAAGCTTGAATTGAGAAGACCGTACGTTGACGGGTCTGAAATAGCCTGTTTGAGAGGCACTACGTTGTAATCTAACAAACCATCACTTCCGGTATATCTGTGAACCCAAGTAGGCGTGTAATCAATTGATTTAACAAATACGTCACCTGTATTGTATTTTCTGATTGTAAGTGTAACAGTGAGACCGTTTTCTGTGTATGGTCTGATTTTTTGATCCAAATCTTCGAATGATAGCCTGTTCTGATTCGATATGTAATTTCCAAGCGAATAGAAACAAATTGTTGAATGCTCAGGATTTGTTGTGGAAGTTAATATTTCCATAGGCTCAATAACGTGCGGATGACCACCTATTATAACGTCTACACCAAGGTCGCATAGTTTTTGTGCAACTGTTGTCTGAGACGAAACGGGTTCTAATTTATATTCATCACCCCAGTGAATGTACATAATAATAATATCTGCTCCTTGAGATTTCATATCGGCAATTCGCTGTGAAACTTCGTTGTAGAGCTTGTCATATTCATTACGCATGTAAATGTCCATGAGCTCATCGCATCCGTCGTTAATTGTAATGCCGTTAATTGTATAATACTGACCATTTTTTTGTGATAATGTGTCGGCGTAATTCATTAGGCCAAGTTTTACACCATTAACGTCTTTTACCATATATGACTTTTCTGATGCATTTTCTTTGGCACCAATATATTCAAAACCATAGTTTTTGAATTGAGCTAAAGTAGCAAGGAAACCGGTTTTTTTGTAGTCGTAGCAGTGGTTATTTGCAAACAAAAGCATATCATAGCCGGTATCTTTTATGGTATCAAGTACTGCCAGCGGTGAATTAAATGCAGGATAACTTGTGTAATTAGTTTGATTTGCTGTGGTTGTCTCAAAATTTACGACAGCGTAATCGGCAGCAGAAACGATAGGCTTCATATATTTAAAATTATCGCTGAAATCGTACTTGCCTGTTGAGGAATTATATGCTGCACGAACCTGGGGCATATGGTACATTATGTCGCCTGCACTCAAAAGAGTTATGTCGGTATAAGTCAGCTCAGGTTTCTCATTAGTTGGCGACTGAACGCTCGGCGTATTAAATATGTACAGCGGCGTTTTATCGGCAGGAGTTGATGGAGTTTTTTGACACGCTACGCTAACTGTAAAAACAGTAATCAGAATCAAAAATAAAGAAGTAAGTTTTTTTATCATAAAAGATAACTCCTTTTCATTACATAATAATAGTTGTTATTTGTACATTGTAATCTAAAACAGTCAAAATGGCAATTTTAAATATTGACAATTTGTTATAATTGTTTTAATATTAATTTATCATTTTATGCGCGCGGTGTAATGCATTTGGCACGTTACATCGTGAATTATAATGTTAGGAGGATTTCTATGAAAAAAAATGTTTTTGCTATTATTACATCATTGATACTTTTAATTTCAATGCTTGCATCAATACCTGTAATAGCAGATACAACAACTGCTGAAGAGATCGGAGGATTGGATTTTTATTCAATCACAGTACATTACGAGAATCCTGTACTTGTATCACTTTATAAAACCAAAATTGAGGTTGAAAACGACAAAGGCAAGAAAACAAAAGTTGATGTTGAGTATTTTTACAACACAAACGCTGAGTCAGAGGACGGCAAATACGTTAATGATAAAGGCGAAGCATTAACAGCCGATAAGCTTGTTATTCCTGCCGGCACAAAGAGTATACAGAATTTTTATCAGACAATAACAGACTCAGATGCTTCATCTGTTATTAAATCTGCTATGTGGTATTCAAAGCTTCCCTATAAGAACGCTTTCTTGACACATATTACAAACGGTTCCGGTATTTGCACAACAGGTAAAGTTGATTTGTTTGGTATTACTGATGTATATGATGATGCTCCGTATGAGCACCAGAATCCTAACTTTAAATATGCTGATGACGGTTATGCTTTAGCAGCAGAAACTGATGAGAACGGCACTCAGCTCAAAATTGACATTAACGGTTATCTTGTTGATACAGCAAACAACATTTGGAAAACATCTAATGGCGAAAGAGTTGAGCTTTATACGCAGGTTCCGGTTATTAAAAAGACAGGCGAATTTGAATCATTAAGAAAATGTCCTGCTTGTAATAAGAGAAAGCCCAGTTCTGAGAAAAATGCTGTTTGGACTTGTTCTTGTGGTCAGGAAGTAAAAGGCGATCCGGTTACAATGGTAGCTCTTTCAGATACTTATGAGTGGGTTTCTTTCAATGATAGAATCGGCGAAAACGGTAAAATTGTTGACATCCAAACATTGGAATATGATTATATGGTAACTCAGGAAGAATATACTAACTTCCTTTCAAGTAGCGAAAATGTACTTAATATGTATCGTGTTAAAAACACAGAAGATTACGACAAAGCTCCAAAGAATGCAAAATATACAACATACGTTCAGACTTGTCTTGTAGATAAAGAAAAGACTCCCGATACATATTGGTCAACAGATCGTCAGTTTACTACAGACGATATAGTTAGAGATGAGAATGGTTATATTGCGTACGGCACACCGAAGGTTGGTACACCTGTTCTTAATGCAAAAGTAAAAGATATTACAGTCGAGATTGATGCTTTGGGAGCACAGACATATGATGATTTGGCAAGTGATCCTCAACAAAAGAATACAATAACAATTTCAATCAATGATTGTGATTACAATGCTAATCTTTACAAACAATGGTTTGAAGAAGGTCTTTATACACAAGAAGAATATGATGAACTTTGCAGATTTGTTGTAGGCACAGCTAAGAGCAAAACAACACGTACAGAGGTTAATATAAATAAAGGTGATTATAAAAATGATAAAGAATATGGTTACTCACCTACTGTTGCAAGTGTTAGTATAGGTGCTTCTGCTGAAATTCTTGCAAAGCTTCCCCAGAGTGCTAAGATTTATATAGACTTTGATATTAATGAGCAGCAGCCTGAAGCAGCTTGGGATGAGACTTATCAAAAGAAAATGCTCTACAAAGAAGATGGTGCTTCATCAGTTATTAATGCTAAAGTTACTACTTTGACAGATGCTGATAAACCGGTTAAAAAAGCACCAATTGCTGCTCAGAACGACGGTGGCTTCCCTACTTGGGCAATTTTTGCAATTGCCGGTGGTGCAGTTGTTATTGTAGCAGTTGTTGTTGTAGTTATTATTCTTCTTAAAAAAAAGAAAAAATAACAAATAATAGTATTATTTAATTGACAAATTGACCCACATGGTTTAGACTATGTGGGTATTTGTTTTATTATTAATAGTGAAAGGAATTGATTATTTAATATGAGCGATGATGGGAGTATCCCTATACAGATTCTGTCAGCAACAAGTACTTCAGGTGGCAATATAGCCTTACAGATCTTTTTAATTATTTTTCTTGTCTTTTTGAATGCATTTTTTGCATCATCAGAGATTGCACTTTTATCTGTAAATGACACAAAGCTAAAAAAAGAAGCAGAAAATGGCAACAAGAAGTCTGCCCGTCTCTTAAAGATTGTCGAAAATCCAAGTAAGTTTTTATCTACCATTCAAGTAGGTGTTACTTTCTCCGGATTTTTAAACAGTGCTGTAGCATCAAGCTCTTTTGCAGATATTATTACTGCAAAGTTGGCTTCTTCATGGTCATTTGCTGCAAGTCATACAACAATGATTAATACAATATGTATTGTTGTAATTACGATGATTCTTTCTTTTATCACTTTGGTTTTTGGTGAGCTTGTTCCTAAACGCTATGCTATGAAATATAGCGATAAGGTTGCAAAATCATCAGTTAAACCATTAAAATTTACAGGAATCTTATTCTCCCCTTTTATAAAGATTGTTACTTTATCAGTTAACGGAGTTTTAAAACTCGTTGGAATTAATCCTAATGAAGATACAGAAGAAGTAACGGAGGAAGAAATTCTTCTTATGGTTAATGAAGGACAGGAGAAAGGCGTCATCGGTGATGATGAGAGTGAAATGATTAGTAATATTTTGGAGTTCGATGATAAGACAGCAATGGATGTTATGACTCACAGAACAGAAATTGCCGCGATAAATATTACTGATGATTATGACAAAATTCTCGATACAGCAGTTACAGAGCGTTATTCCCGCTTCCCTGTATATGAAACAAGTATAGACAATATTATCGGTATTATCCACATTAAAGACCTTCTGAGAGTTAATAAAGATACTTTTAATCTTAATGACATTATGAGAATGCCCTCTTATGTTCCTGAGTCTCAAAAAATTGACGATGTATTTGATGCTTTAAAAGATAATAATACGCACATGGCTGTTGTAGTTGACGAATACGGTGGTACAGCCGGTATTGTTACAATGGAAGATATACTAGAAGAACTTGTCGGCAATATCAGAGATGAATATGACGAAGAAGAAGTTATTGAAAATACAATTGAAAAAATTGCTGATGATACATATATCGTTGAAGGCTTGATGGAAATCGACAATATTAATGATCAGCTTTCAATTGAAATTCCAAATGATGAATATGAAACAATAAGCGGTCTTGTGATTGCCCTTTTAGGTGAAATTCCTGAGGAAAACGAGAATCCGGAGATAGATTTCGACAGATACACGTTTACAGTGTTAAAGAGCAATGAAAAGATTATAGAACTGGTAAAAATTAAAGTAAATCCCGTATCTTTAAATGATGATGAAGATGACGATGATGATCAGGAAGAAGATTGATTATAATACTTTAATTGATACGATTATTCCCAACAACAATAAATAATAGAGATAACTGAACCATTTACACGACGGACCACGCGTACCGTCGTATTTTTTTATTAAAAATAACGAAGGAATACAGCCGAGTATTGCAATGTTTTGCATAAGCTCTGATTTAATTGAAGGATCAGAAGACGTATACAGCATAAAAATTGAAACAATAGCAATAACTACGCTGTAGCTTGTGATGTAATAAGCTAATTCAACAAACTTTTTATTTCTGCAAAAATGAATAATGTACATTATAATTAAAGCGTGTGGTGCAAATTCAAGACCTATTACAAAAGAAATTACAACAGTAAACACTACGCAGAAAATACGTGCGTGCTTGTTTCTGATTTTATCAAACATAACAATTGACATCAGACAAAAAAGACCTGTCAGTGCACTACTAAAGAAAAGCTGCGGATCCCACGCGTTTTCCGCAGAAACACATACGTAGCGATGCGGAAGTGCAGTTAAAACAGAAAGCAAAAGAACGCGTAATAAATATTTATTGATGCTTCTTGTATAATTGTATCCCTCTGAGATTATAAACGTAAATAATGGCAAACAGACATATCCGAGTGTCATAAATATAAAATTAACATAACTATTTGTTATTAAGCCGGAAATTGACAAAGTAAACAAAGTAAGTGAAGAAAATGCAATTAATTTTAAAGAAAATAGATTAAGTTTCATCTGTTATACCCTCGCCTTTTATAAATTATTTAAGAGTAGCTTTGTAATTAAAATGCTCAGAGAAGCATATAAGACCTGAAACAACAAAATATGCTCCATTAGAAATATATGACGAAATGACGTTAGAAAGCGGATTAACAACAAAGTAAATAAAGAATATTAAATTGATAATGCCGTAAAGTAAAATCGCCCACCATTTTGTGTATTCCAAAGAGCGTATTTTTATAGAAGAAGCAATCTGCGAAGTACCGCAGGCAAGCGCCCACATTGCAAAAATAATATTTGTGGAATCAGAAAGTTCTTTATCAAAAGTAAAAAAGAAAAGTACTCCCATAATTACCATATAAAAACCCTGAGAAAGGGTCCAACCCGGTCTGAAATGATAAGCCTTGTTGGAGATATATGATAAAATATAGAAAATGCCTATCGTTACCAGACCAAGGCACATTATGTATATATTTGTAAAATACGTTTTTGAAGGAAACAATATAAGATATAAACCTAATATTAAAGTAAGTAACCCTGCAATAAATAAGAACAATCCTTTATTTTTCTTCATAAAATGCACCTCTGTAAATTAAAAATCATTTCTCGCCTTTTTTGAAGCCTCGTATGCATCTTTGCACATATCTTCAAGTGTCAAAACAGCGCTCCATCCAAGAAGCTCCTTTGCCTTTGTAGGATCAGCATAGCACGCATCAATATCTCCCGGTCGTCTCGGGCAAATTTTATACGGAACGTTTATATTATTCACCTTATTTAGCGTATTTATAAGATCAAATACAGAATAACCTATTCCTGTTCCCAAATTAATAGCTTCAACACATTTGTTATTCATAGCAAAATCAACAGCTTTAACGTGGCCGTAAGCCAAGTCAACAACGTGAATGTAATCTCTGACGCCTGTGCCGTCTTTAGTATTATAATCATCACCGAAAACCGTAATATGCGGCATTTTGCCGAATGCAACGTCCAATAAGCGGGGCATGAGGTTATTTGGTATTCCTTTAGGGTCTTCACAGAGAAGGCCGCTTTTATGGGCTCCTACGGGGTTAAAATAACGAAGAAGAATAATAGACCACTCATTATCAGAAATCCATAAATCGCGAAGAATCTCTTCAATCATTAATTTGGTACGTCCGTAAGGATTTGTGGCTGTAAGAGGGAAATCTTCTTTAATCGGGAGACTTGCAGGATTACCGTAAACGGTCGCTGAAGAACTGAATATTATTCTCTTAACATTGTGAGCCTTCATAACATTAAGTAAACACAGCGTGCCGTAAATGTTATTTTCGTAGTACGAAAGAGGTATTTGCACAGATTCGCCAACTGCTTTGTAGCCCGCAAAATGAATTACACAGTCAACATCATTTTCACTGAAAATTTTTTCAAGTGCTTCACTGTCTGTCATATCGGCATTGTAGAAAACAAAACTTTTACCGGAAAGCAATTTGATTTTGTCTATAACAGACTCTTTTGAATTATAAAAATTATCAAATGCTATAACGTTATGCCCTTCTTCAAGTAAAGAAACGCACGTATGGCTGCCAATAAAACCTGTTGCACCTGTTACTAAAATATTCATTATAACCCTCCGAAAAAAAGATTTTCCTATCAAAAATATATTATATTACAAAATTACATAAAAGTCATTTATTTTCTGAAACTGCGCTCCCGGCAGCAAAGCCCGTTGAAAAAGCTATAGTTAAATTAAAACCGCCTGTGTAACCATCGGCATCAAGCACTTCTCCTGCAAAATACAAACCCTTAATAAGCTTAGATTGCATAGTTTTAGGGTTGATTTCCTTTATATTCACGCCGCCCGCCGTGACGATAGCGTTCTTTACGTCGACAAAGTCGCTTAAATTCACAGTGAAATTTTTAAGAAGCGACACTATTTTCATACGCTCTTCCCTGCTGAGCTGGTTAACCTGCTTGTTGGACGGAATTCCCGAGCGCGCCACAAATACAGGAATAAGCTTTTTAGGCAATAATTTTTCTAATGAGTTGCAATACATCTTTCTGTCAAACTCCTCTAAATCGCGCTGTAAACGCTGATAAAGCTTGTCCTCAGAAAGCGCCGGCTTTAAATCTATTGAAAGAACAGCCGTGCTATCTTTTTTATAATAAGCAGATGCACTTAAAATAACAGGTCCTGACACGCCTGAATCTGTAAAAACGAGTTCGCCGAAATCATCATATACTGATTTGCCGTTTATGGATAAGGATATAGAAATATTACGGAGCGAAAGCCCCATCAGACTCTTAATAAATTTATCGTTTGAAATTAAAGCGGCAAGAGAAGCTCTCGGCTTTATTATTGTATGGCCTGCCTTTTTTGCAAAATTATATCCGTCACCTGTGCTTCCTGTTAAAGGATATGATAAACCACCTGTAGCGCATATAACGTTTTGTGAAAGTATTTCAAAGCTGTTCCCCTCTTTATCATTAACAGCTACACCTTTAACGCAGCCGTCTTCAATTAAAATATCTTTAACGTATGTATTCATATATAAAGATATATTGTTTCGTTTTTTTACTTGAGACACCAACGCGCCTGCCACATCTCCTGCTTTTTGAGACTTCGGGAAAACTCTGCCGCCTCTTTCGGTTACGGTTTCAAGACCAATATCATTAAAAAAATCAATAATATCAAGATTGGAAAAATTTTTGAATGCAGAAAACAAAAACTTAGGATTACCGGGAATATTCGCCATCAAAGTATCAAAATCACAGTCGTTTGTGATATTACAGCGACCTTTGCCGGTAATTCTGAGTTTCTTACCAAGAATATTATTTCTTTCAATAACAGCGACCGTACCGCCTTTTTCTGAAGCCTTAAGACTTGCTAAAAGACCGGCAGGGCCGCCGCCAATAATTATACAATCATAAATCATACAGGGTGAATTTTATTTTTAAAATCTGCATTTGATGCATCTAACTTATATTTGCTTGCCTGTCTTTTCTTGAAGAAATCAACAGCTTGCTGCGGGAACAAAGCATAAGAAAGAACGTCTTCGTCTTTTTCAATGTATTCTGCAATTTCACCACGTAACTTTTCAAGCTCAGGCTCAATAAGGTCTGCGGGACGACATGTGATAGGCTTCTCGTCCTTGAGAATTTTTGCTTTTATCTCGTCTGAAATCGGTGCCGGAGTAATGCCGTACTCGCCTTTTACAATGCCTTTTGTTTCCTTTGTAACCATCTTGTATCTTTCGCCGGACAAAACGTTAAGAACGGCTTGTGAACCGACAATCTGGCTTGATGGTGTAACGAGTGGCG
>JAGAQK010000131.1 GCA_017622825.1 Clostridia bacterium
GCATAAATTTTTCCTTACCCACCCCCGCTACAACCTCAAGTGAGACGGAATTTATGCGGCTTTTTGAAATTTCCGCATAAATTTTTCCTTACCCGCCTCCGCTACAAGACGCTACAACCTCAAGGGAGGCGGAATTTATGCGACTTTTTAAAATTTCCGCATAAATTTTCCCTTAGCCGCCTCTGCTACAACCTCAAGGGAGACGGAATTTATGCGGCTTTTTAAAATTTCCGCATAAATTTTTCCTTACCCGCCTCCAAATTTTTATTTGCCAAGTTAATAATCTATCACTATAATATCAACTGACATAATACCTTTCAGGAGGATGCAATCATGAAAAAATCAAACAAAATTTTAAGTTTTTTTCTTAGCTTGGCTATGGCCATACTTTTTGTATCGCCGATAACCAGTTTAGCTGGCGGCGAGCTGTCTGACGACATTGTGGTTCTTTACACAAATGACGTACATACGTACATTGATGGTCAGCTCAGCTACGATGTTATTTCAGCAATCAAAAAGGATTTGCAAAAAGACTACAAGCACGTTATTTTGGCAGACGCCGGTGACCACATTCAGGGAACCGCGTACGGCTCAATGGATAAGGGCGAGAGCATCATAAAATTGATGAATGCCGCCGGTTATGATGTAGCTACTCTCGGCAATCACGAATTCGACTACAATATGTCAGGTTGTAAGAACGCCATTGCATTAGCGGATTTTCCGTACGTTTCGTGTAACTTTTACAATGAAGTCGGCGGCGTGCGCGGAGAGGCTGTTCTTGACAGCTACGTAACGTTTGACTGCGGTAGCCGCAAGGTGGCATTTGTGGGAATCACGACTCCCGAGACTTTTACGAAAACTACGCCGGCTTACTTTCAGGATGAAGACGGCAATTTTATATATGGCATTTCAGGCGGTGAAGATGGAAGCGACCTTCAGCAGGATGTGCAAAAAGCAATTGACGGTGCAAAAAGTGCAGGTGCTACTACAATAATCGCTCTCGGTCATCTTGGTGTAGACCCCTCATCAACTCCCTGGACGAGCAGAGAAACGATAAGTGGCACAAGCGGTCTTGACGCTTTTATCTACGGTCACTCACATACGATTATAAAAGGCGAAACTGTTAAAGATAAAAACGGCAAAGATGTCGTACTTACCCAGACCGGCGAATATTTCTCACGAATCGGTATGATGGTTATTGACTCTGAGACTGGCGCGATTTCGACTGATTTTATAGAGCTTTCGGGTGATGACGAGACAGGCTACTCGCTTGTTTCGGGGCTTTACAAGGGCACATCAATTATTTCAGATGAGACAGTAAAATCTATTAAAGACGCATGGCTTAAAGAAATTGACGATAAGCTTGGTCAGAAAATCGGCACGTTTGAAGTTACTTTTGATAACTACGACAGCGAAGGCAACAGACTTGTGCGCGGTCAAGAGACAAATTCCGGCGACTTTACGGCAGATGCTCTTTATTACCTTTTTGACAGCATGGATCTTGACGTTGACGTTGCAATAATGAACGGCGGCGGCATACGGAATACTGCTGTTACAGGCGACGTTACGTACAAAACGTGCAAGGACATGCACCCCTTCGGTAACGTGGCTTGCCTGCAGACTATCAGCGGCCAGCAGCTTCTCGATGTACTTGAGTGGGGCGCGCGCCGCGCCGGAGCTTCCGAAGAAGGCAGCTTTATGCACGTTGCGGGAATTACATATAAAATCAACACTTCCATTGAAAACACTACTGTTGCTGACGAAATGGACGTTTGGTTGAGCGGTCCTACCGCATACCGCGTGCACGACGTTAAAGTTTACAATAAAGCTACCGGCAAATACGAGCCGCTTGATTTGAGTGCACAGTACAACCTTGCCGGTTACAACTACACTTTGCGCGACCTTGGCGGCGGTTTTGCTATGTTGAACGGTGCTATTAACGTTCTTGATTATGTTTCTGAGGATTATATGGTTCTTGCAAGCTACGTTAAAGGCTTTGAAAACGGCGTAGTTAAGGCTGCAAACTCTCCTCTGCTTGCAAAATACCCGGGCATGCTGCTTGATTACAGCGACGTTAACGGTTGCGGCAGAATCGAGCTCGTGACATCTTCTGCAGATGAGCCCAATCCTCCTACGGAAGATTCGCTTACAAGTGCTGCTCTCGTGTTTATTTGTTGCAGTGCTTGCATATTGCTCTTTACCGTCAGAAAAAAGCGACTTTCTAAAAAAGCATAATAAATTAACAAAAAGCGAGGTGAATTCAATTTCACCTCGCTTTTTTAATATTATACAAGTATAAATCTTCTTAAAATACAGATAATAACAATGCAATTTGTAATTTAAGGAGAAATGTATATATGAAAGCAACAGGTATTGTGAGAAGAATTGATGAATTAGGAAGGATAGTAATACCTAAGGAAATACGCAGAACGCTCAGACTTCGCGAGGGTGATCCGGTCGAAATATACACCGGCGAAAACGGTGAAATTGTCTTAAGAAAGCATTCTGTAATGGGCGATTTAAATGAATTTGCATTGCAATTTGCTGACAGTCTGGCAAAAACAGCCGGCTACCCCACTTGCATAACAGACAGAGATTACGTTGTGGCTGTGTCCGGTGTACCAAAGAAAGAGTTCAGCGGCAAAAGAATAACAAAACAATTAGAGCAGGCCATGGAGGACCGTATGACGTTCATTGCTCCCGACCAACGAACAGATTTCTTTCCAATTCTGGAAGATGTTACCAAAGATAAAATGATGTCTTTTGTAGGCACGCCTATCATTTCACACGGCGACCCCATCGGCTCCGTTATAATGTTTTCGCACGACACAAAGAAAAGTATTGGCGATACGGAAGCTAAACTCACCCAGTCTGCTGCTGCGATAATCGGCAAGCAGTTAGAACAATAAAAACAAAAGTGATTCCTTTTGGCTTGCCAAACAGGAATCACTTAAATTAGACTATACAATCAAATAAGTAATTGACGTTAAGTATTCTTACTTATCCCAATGCAGAAAAGAATGCCTCCAACAAAATCAAGTCGGCCTCTGTCATTACCTTTGTGGGAGCTGTAATATCGGTAACAGTCTTCTCTTTAGCCTCAATTTCAAAAACAAGAGACATTTGTGAGAAAGTATTTTCTGTTGCACCTGCCAAACCATCAATGAATGTATCAAAAACGATTGTTGCAGAGTTTTCTGTAGCACCCAATGTGATATACAAATGTGTGTCTCCGATTTCTTTAAGAATGTTATCTATAGACTGACTCAAAGTGTCTTTATCGAGCATCTCATCCAAATCTTTTTTAACTGTTTCTTTATCGTAACCATCTGTCATTTGATTTTTTGTTTCTTCATCAAACAAGTCAGAAGCTACAAGAGCCTTCATAACATAATCTACGAAGTCAGCTCCGTTTGCACGGATTGTTTCTGCAATTGCCAACGAAACAGGCTTAATATTACTCTTATCTAACTTAAATGAGATATGTTCCTCATTCATAGATAAAACACCATTTTTTGTTAATGCATCGCTAAACTGAGTAACCACTAAGAGAAGCTTTTCTTGCGGTATAGCTGTTGTTATAACAGTAATAAGTTTCTCGATTTGCTCTAATGTTTCCTGCGGAATATCCCCTGTAATCAAGCCTACTCCGGGCATAATTGCCATTGAGCCATTTCCAATTTCTTCGAGATCTCCGAAATCTTCAAAATTTTCAAAGTCCTCTGTGGTCATGTCTTCAAAGCCTTCTATGTCTCCTAAGATCACTGAGCCTTCCATGTCTTCAAAGCCTTCCATGTCTTCAAAAACCCCATAATCAAATTCAAAATCAGGACTCAAATCGCCACCGGGAATCTCATCTGCGCCGGAAACTTGACCCACAAACTCCATGAATGATGCAAGCTCAATATATTCATTTTCAACAGGAAGTGCAATTTCCATACCGGAGATATCACCAACAAAGTCAAAAACAGACTTCAAGTTAACGTAAACAGTCTCATCAATAGCGATAAGCTCTGAAACAGTCTTATCTCCGAATTTAACTGCAACCTTAGCGCTTTTTGAATCAGCCTGACCGCTTATAGTAAGAGCAATCTCATAAAGACCGTTTGATTGCTTCGTTATCAAACCGGCAAACTGGCTGAGCATAGCTTCCTCGTCTACGGTCTCGTCAAGAATCGGCTTAACACCGATTTTTACTTTAATATTAATCTCTGAACCATCACCTAATTTAGTGAAAGACTCAGCAATGTCTGTAAAAGACATAACGTCTGTTTTTTCGCCATCCCCTGCTTCTTTGTCTCCATCAGCAGAACCGCTTTCTTTGTCTCCTGATGAATCTCCTGCAGTAGCTGTAGCGTTAGCGTCAGCCTTTTCCTTATCATCTTCTCCACATCCTGCAAAGCAACCGATTGCTAAAGCAAGAACCAACAAAAGTGCAAATATTTTCTTCATTTGAACACCCCTCATATAAAACATAAGTATTTTATGCAATCGTTATCAACAACTGCACGTTAGGATTATACTCCCTTTACTGTATTTTTTCAAGAAAAAAAACGGCTTTGACAAAAAATGCCAAAACCGTAATTTTTAAAAATTCACATTAATTATTATTTATAATTAAAATGCTCTTTTCTTAGAAAGAACTGTAACTACGAGAGCTGCAGCTGCAACGATAAATACAAATGACATAACGTCACCTGTCTCAACGTCGCCGGGTTCATCAGGATTTGCAGGCTGATCGGGCTCTACAGGCTGATCAGGCTCTACAGGCTCGTCGGGCTCTACTGTATTAACGTAGTTTGTCACGTTAACAACTGTAGCGTCGCCACCAACAGCGTCAAATTCGATTGTGCAACCTTCGCCTGCTACAAAAGTATCTGCTGCAGTTTTATCTGCTGAAAAACCTCTTTGCATCTCAACCTCAGTATTTGTAAATACTGTGTCTCCGCTAATTGTGATAACACCGTTATTTCTTGCTTTCAAAGCAACATCAGCGCCATTGAGCTTACAGTTGATTACAGAAACTGTTGCTCCGTTGCTGTTGTCATTATGTACAGAAGACTGCTGAGCATCCAATGTACAATTCTTAATAACAGTTACTCCGCCCTTAGTAAATACAGCGTCACATCCTGAAGAATCAGCGTTAACAGAAATACCATCCAATGTTACTTTACCGCCATTGGGGCAAATAGCATCATTGTTAGCATAAATAAGTCCGCCGCCTACAGTATCGATAACTGTAACGTCAGCATCACCGTCAACTGTCAAAACAGTAGATGTGTTTGACCATTTATGACCCTTAAGGTCAATTACATATGTTCCTGTAGATACAGAAAGTGCTCCTGTAATGTCCTGTGTCAACTCTGTTTTACCGGGTTTAATCTGGCTTGCAGAAACAAGACCTGAAGGCATCTCTGTGAAGAATGTAACACAAATTGCTTGATCTCCGCCAAGAGCTGAATTAGCGTTCTCTGCGTATGTCTCATATACAGCATCAGTTGCTGTGCCAAGACCCATATGGAAACCTTCGTCTGTTGTATTCTCAAATACAACAACGTAGTCGCCTGCAGGCAATTTGCTGCCTAACTCATACACGCCGTAATCAGATACGCCACCGCCATACTGACCTTCTTTTACATTAACAGTAATTGTCTGTACTGCAGTACCGTCAATTGATGATGCAATGTCTGAGCCATACTCATAGAAACTGATATCAACAGTTGAGCTGCCGTCCTTAGCTTTTTCCCAACAACCAAAAGCAAGGCCAACAACATCCTGCTTAAACTCAATTGCCTGTGCAAACATACCTGTATCTTTATTCATTACAAACGTAGCACCAAGTGCGTATGCACTGCTATTTGTAGTTGTATTAACAGCATAATAGTCTGCAGGATTCAATGCGGCTGATACCGGAAGAGCTGCGATTGAAAGTGTAAAGAGCATTGCCAATACAACAACCAATGAGATTACTTTTTTCATAATCTTTTACCTCCAATAATAATTTATATCTGTTTTAACAAACAAATAATTAGCTTAATTGTATAATACTTACTATTTTTTTGCAACCCCTAATTTTGAGCAAAAATTCCAAACGTCTTTTCTCACTTCAACACTCTCGTCATCTGTTATACAAGTTATAATATATCCCCCGTTTTCCCAACAATTCGTCGTGCGTACCCCTCTCCGCTATGCCCTCAGAAGTAAGCACCAAAATTTCCGAAGCATTCTGAATGGTCGTCAGCCTGTGCGCGATAGTGAAAGTGGTGCGTCCCTTAGCCAGTAACTCCAACGACTGCTGCACAAGCTTCTCACTTTCGTTATCAAGCGCCGAAGTAGCCTCGTCAAGAATCAAAATCGGAGGATTTTTTAAGAACACGCGAGCAATACTGATTCGTTGTTTCTGTCCGCCCGAAAGTTTCACGCCGCGCTCTCCAACATATGTGTCGTATCCCTGCGGAAGCTTTTCTATAAACTCATCCGCGCCCGCCATTTTCGCAGCAGCCTTAATATCTTCAAAAGATGCTCCGGGCTTGCCGTAGGCAATATTTTCCAGCACGCTTCCCGAGAAAAGATACACGTCTTGCTGCACTATGCCTATGTTTTCGCGAAGCGACTTGAGCGTGATGTTTTTAATGCTCACACCATCAATTAATATGTCGCCCTTATCAAGCTCGTAAAAGCGCGGTATTAAGCTGCACATTGTGGTTTTGCCGCCCCCAGAAGGCCCTACCAGCGCTATGCTGCGCCCCTTTTCCACTTTTAGGTTTATGTCTGTTAATACGGAATCCTCTCCGTAGCCGAACGTTACGTTTTTAAATTCAATTTCACCCTTAACGTCCTTAAGTTCACGTGCGCCGTCCTCATCC
>JAGAQK010000132.1 GCA_017622825.1 Clostridia bacterium
AGGTGCAAGCATTGCCAGAAATATTTTTTTAACTATCGGATTATGCTTGTGTGCGTAAGTTATTTCCATAATACACCCTTTCTGTCAATTAAATTCTCTTGTCAACGACACTTTTTACCTTGCCGCCTCCTGTACTTAATTCAAAAGAGTCTCCGGGTTGTTTTATTATAGTTATTCTTCCTGTTTTATCCGTCAATATTTCTGCTATATCCGGGTAATTCTCTGCAAGGATTTTCAAAGCTTCTGCTTCGCTCAGCGCAAAGTCTGTTTCTGTATATATGTCCATACAGCTCGTGTCTTTGTATGTCAATACAAGCTGCAGCCAGCCTGAATATCCCATTTTTTCAGCGAATATTGACTTTATTTTCTTATAATTAATATAATTCGTCGCAAACTTGAATATATCACCAAACCTGCCAAGAAGCTCAAATCGTGGCGCGGTTCTGCCGCATTTACACGGTTCTTTTACAAACCGTCCCAAATCGCCTATTTCATATCTCTTAATGCTTATATTTTCTTGATCTCTCGGTGTCCAAACAAGTCTGCCGATTTCTCCTTCTTCTGCGGGCTCGTCTTTATCCAATTTAAGTATTTCAAGATACTTTTCTGACACAACGTGGTGGATGCTTCCTTCGCAGCACTCACAGGTATATCCCATAGAACCTATTTCGTTACATCCGTATGCGAGCGAAGCAATTCTTTTTATGCCAAATGTTTTCGTTAAATATTCAATCTGCGCAGGATCAAAATGTTCGCCACCATAGAACACTTTTTCAATGCCGCCATATTTTTTAAGTTCTTCTTCCTTTTCTCTGAAGAGCTTCAAAAGATACGTGGGCATACCCATAATAACGTTAACATTATTCGCTATTATTTCCCCTGCTACATAGTCCATATCCATCTCTGCAGTCATTGGCAGTTGTATAACATCAGCCTTCTTGAGGGCTTCATATATGCTTATAAATCCGCCATACAATCCACCTGAATAAAACAAGTTCATGCATACGTCTTTTTTAGGGTCTACGCCTGCAATAATTAAGAATTGCGACGTCTGTTTATACGTCATTTCTGCATCATCATACGTATGCGGTGCATATTTCGCTTTGCCGGAGCTTCCACCGCTCTTCAAAAGTAAATACCCCTGATTTTCTATTTCGCGCTTTTCCGGGAATTCGCTTTTTTTCAAAACAGGTGTCTTATCGTCGAAATTCATTTGTCGCATCGGCTCCATTTCTGACAATGACATGCTTCCTTTTGGCAAGCTGTTATTTACGAGGCTCACTCGTTTAAGGTACTGAATCATCGCGTACACGCCGTCATGTGGCTCGCCTGTATATCCGCTCATCATAAGTCCCGGCTCTGTTATACGGTTTACTCCGCCTGCAATAAGAAGCCTTGTAAGCTCCGCAATATTTTTCGTATCGCACGCCAAACCCACACTTTGTAAATAAGAACGATATGGTCTGAGCAAACAAATTATGTCTTTACGCGATATTTTTTTTACTATTACTGTTCTGAAAAGCGGAGACGTGCAAAGTTCACTGTCATATTTCACATAAACGCGGCAGCCTTTTCCCTCCAGATATTTTGCCTGTCCCATCATCTCGTCAAGATAACAAAGTTGATTTTGTGTTGTAAGCTCTGCTTTTTCTGCTATTGACATTGGATGCAATGGATAAGTATCCGAAACTTCCTGCAAATATTTCATAAGTTCTTCTGCAAATTTATCCAATTCTTCATTGCTGTCTGTCTCATAATAAACAACCTGAGGTGCACTGCATGCCTGTTGGTCGTTAACGCACACGTCTTCTGCTAAACCTCTAAACGTTTTTTCATTGCAGCCTTCTTTTGTAAAGTAAGCAAAGCTTATCCTGTTTCCCCATTCTACAATCTTTATTCCTGCAGGCGCTAATTTGCGTACACCTGACGTTGCCGCATCAGAACCCCACACTGCAACTGCATTGCAAAGCGAGAACATATTCTTCAGCAAGCTTTCATCTTTCGATGACAGTGGGAACACATAAAAATACGGACAAAGGCTCTCGTCTATCTCGCAGAGTTTTTCAATCATTTTCATGGCGATTTTATGAGCTGATGATGCAGTCTTTATGACATTAATATTTCCTGTCAGAATTCCCTCTACAGAGCTAAAAAACGGCAGCATTGCATCATTTGAGCTCGTTACGTGTCCCAAAACGCCCACAGGCATCCAACCTTCAAAATGGTCTTCTCTGCTTTTTACTCTTTCAATTGAAAACGGCAATCCGCCAATTTCTCTTTTACACTTTTCAAACAAGCCGTTTGCTTCCATTACAGGCAGAGCATCTTGCTTAATCTGCAACGCCTCATCCCTTGCAAAACCAAGCTCTATAAGCTCAGGCAGAAGAAATTCCTCGTTTTCAATCATATATCGTCCCAATTTGTCAATACTGTCAATCACTCTGCGTGTTTCGGGCACAGGCTGCGCGAGAGTTTCCTCCGTCCACTTCCCGACATTGTTAAGGCATTCATTTTTATCGACATCGACTCTTTTACCTTTAA
The DNA here is from genome assembly GCA_017622825.1 of Clostridia bacterium. GTDB lineage: Bacteria > Bacillota > Clostridia > UBA1212 > UBA1255 > Egerieisoma. The sequence continues at coordinate 2,542 of JAGAQK010000132.1, forward strand.
TAATACACTCCATAATATGCACCCCCCATCAGCGTTTCAGCAATTCACTTGCGGTAATAGCACAGCTCTTACCCTTGCTCGTTCCTGCTCTGCCAACAATTTCCATATACGGCGTTTGTATGCCGCAACCGCACTCCTCCGGCGCATGCAATATTGCCATGTCGCCCATTAATACGGAAACAGCCGGCACACTCAGCAAATGAGGCGTTATAAAGTTTGCAAATCCGGCCTCTCCATACGGAAGCGGCTCAAGAGTTTCAACATCACGAATAATCATTCTGCTATATATCGGAATATGGAAATGGTGTTTTGGGCATTCAAAATAAGGCACGGAATGCTCCGTAGAGCCGTATCCGTCTCTGCAATTTACCTCCGGTATGCCAAGCATTTCTTCTACCAAGGCATAGAGCTCGGATTTTTGGATTTGCTTATCTGCATATCCTTTCCAGCCTCCGCCCAACATTGTCATAGATTTTTTATTGAGTTTTAAAGGTCTGTGACCTGTATCTTTCATCTGCTTTACAGTAAAATAAAGGAAAGACGGGAAGCCGAAAATTCTTACCGGCAAACCGCTTTCCTCATATTCTTCCAAAGCTTTTATAGTACCATAAACATCAAAGTCATGGTCTTGTCCGTTATATCTTAATGCAAAAAAAGTATCGTTTACGGGCGCATAGCTAAGCATTCCCATATCCGTCTTTGCCGTACCGAGATTCATGCTTGAAGGGGCAGGCTCATACGTAAACAATACGTAGTTGGTGGGCTCGTCGGAAACAAAGCCAAAATATCGAAACTCATTTTCTATCATGGAGTTACCAAAGTCAAACGTATCTTGATCAAAGAACATTTGACTTTTTTGTCCCGTTGTACCGGAGCTCGTCGCATGAAGAACAACATCCTCACGCTTCACACTGAGCACCTCATATTTTTTAAAGAAATTCGCATGAATAAACGGTATATTTTTAAGGTCTTCCTCAGTCCGAAGCTTCTCGGGCTCAAACCCGGATTCACTCAGATATTTTTTAAAGAATTCATTATGATTTACATGGTGTTTGAGACAATCACGCATAGCCTGCATAAAAATCTCAGAAGTACCTGCATGATCATAAACATTTTCTGTTTTTATCAGCATTTCTCTTGCAGTCATACTACTAACCTCCTAAACGGGAATTTCTTTAATAATTGTAGCATACTTTCAAGAAGAAAACACTATTAAAATTCAAGCAAGCAATTCATATCATAAAAACCTGCAGGCTTGTCCTTTAAAAAGAATGCTGCCTTCACAGCGCCGTCTGCAAACAAGCTCCTCGACATAGCTTTGTGTGTTATCTCGATTATTTCATTTTGTCCTGCAAAAATAACCTCATGATCACCCACAATGTTGCCGCCTCTTACTGAAGATATTCCTATTTCATTGGGTTTACGCTTTGCTCTTTTTGAGTGTCTGTCATATTCATAATTAAACTTGTCCCCTTCGGACTCATTTATTGCATCCGCTATTGCAAGAGCAGTACCACTTGGAGCGTCAAGCTTTCTGTTGTGGTGCTTTTCCACAATTTCAATGTCGTAGCCTTCTCCAAGGAAAGCCGCTGCTTTCTTCGCAAGCTCTTTCAAAAGACAAACACCAAGTGACATATTTGCAGACCAAAATAACGGAATGCTCTTTGACGCCTCTGCCATCAGCTTCTCATCTTCTTTTGATAACCCTGTCGTTGCCACCACTACAGGCACTTTGTGTGCCACAGCATACTCTAAGAGTCCCGGAAGTGCTACAGGATTCGAAAAGTCAATAATAACATCTGCAGCAGCGTCATCCGGTATGCTTTTCGTACCTGCATAGACAGGATAAGCACCGCCTTCACTTGACGAAACGTCTATGCCGTACGCCACGCAAGCCCTATCTGAAAAAGCAGTGGTAACAATTTCTGCTACCACTTGACCCATTTTACCATTACAACCATTGATTGCTATTTTTATCATCTAATACCACCGATTTTTTTGAAATCTTCTATTGCTTTAGCAAGCTTTGCTTTATTTGCCTCCTGCATATCAACCAAAGGCAAGCGACACTTTCCGCCCGGGAGACCTATCATATTTACAGCCTCTTTTACCGGAATCGGGTTGACTTCGCAGAACAATGCATTAACAATGTCTTGACAAGCAACTTGCATTTCCCATGCTTTCTTTGTATTACCATCAAGATAAGAATGAACCATTTCACTCATATATCCCGGTGCAATGTTTGAAAGCACTGAAATAACACCCAAACCACCTGCACTCATAAGATATTGAACCAATCCGTCCTCACCTGAATACAAATTAAGTTCATCTCCGCAAAGTTTTACTATCTCGGGAACCTGTGTGAGGTTACACTCTTTTGCTGCATTGATATTAGGAATTTTGCACAATCTTGCATACGTTTCAGGGGCAATATTGAGGTTTGTTCTGCCCGGCACGTTATATAGAATAATCGGGATAGAAACGCTCTCTGCAATAGCTTTAAAATGCTGATACAATCCTTCCTGTGTCGTTTTGTTGTAGTACGGCGTTACAGAAAGCAATGCGTCTGCTCCCAATTTTTCTGCCGCTTGGCTGAGTTCAATGGCATGAACTGTGTAGTTACTTCCCGTACCTGCTATAACGGGAACTCTTTTATTTACTTTTTTTACAACATATTCAATAACTGACAAGTGCTCTTCATCAGGCATTGTTGACGCTTCACCTGTTGTACCGCAAACAACAATAGCATCTGCGCCGCCGGCTATTTGAAACTCTACAAGCTTTCCCAAAGCATCAAAATCAACCTGTACGTCATTAATAAAAGGTGTAATTATGGCAACTGCCGCACCTGTAAAAATCTTTTCTTTCATTAAGAATTACCTCCTTAATTTACAAATTAATCAATATACCCTTCTTTACAAAGAAGCTCTGCCATCAAAACAGCACCGCCTGCTGCTCCTCTGATTGTATTGTGTGACAAGCATACAAATTTAATGTCATACTGTGTATCTTTGCGCAAACGTCCGATAGAAACGCCCATACCGTTCTCGATTTCTCTGTCAAGTCTTGTTTGAGGTCTGTTATCTTCTGTGAAATACGTAAGGAAGTGCTTCGGTGCGCTGGGAAGCTCAAGTTCTTGTGCTCTGCCCTTATAGTTCTTCCAAATTTCTATAACTTCATCAAGGTTTTCAGGTAAATTATCAAAGCTTGCAAAAACTGCACCCATGTGACCGTCAGAAGCAGGTACTCTTATGCACTGTGCCGTAAATGAAGGCTCATCTGCAGATACGATAACACCTTTTTCTGTATCGATTTTACCGAAAAGTTTCAACGGCTCCTGCTCTGATTTTTCTTCTTCTCCTCCAATATAAGGAATAACGTTATCAATCATTTCGGGCCATGTTTCAAAAGTTTTTCCTGCGCCTGAAATAGCCTGATATGTGCACACAAGGACTTTATTAAGACCAAATTGTCTCAAAGGATGAAGTGCAGGTACATAGCTCTGGAGTGAGCAGTTTGATTTTACAGCAATAAAGCCTCTCTTTGTACCGAGACGTTTCTTCTGATAAGGAATAATCGCTGCGTGCTCAGGGTTAATCTCCGGCACTATCATTGGCACGTCAGGTGTAAAACGGTTTGCGCTGTTGTTTGATATTACAGGGCACTCGTTCTTTGCATACATTTCTTCAAGTGCTTTAATCTCATCTTTCTTCATATCTACTGCACAGAAAACAAAATCAACAGTTTCTGCTATTTTCTTAACGTCTGCCTGTGCATCGCAAACTACCATATCTTTGTACTTTGCGGGAATTTCTTTTTTCATATTCCACTTTTGTCCTACTGCCTCTACGTATGGCTTGCCTGCTGATCTGCTGCTTGCTGCCAAAACTACTACATCAAACCAAGGATGATTCTCTAAAAGCAGCATAAAACGCTGTCCAACCATACCTGTAGCACCTATAATACCAACTTTATACTTTTTCATAATCTTCCTCCATTATTCATTCTATAAATTATATGTTTATTCCTTTATTGCTGTTACAATACAAAGCACTGCAATTCCTTCTCCGCGTCCGAACTCTGTCAGTTCCTCTCCCGTTGTTGCGGTGATACCCACTTCGTCTTGCGGAACGTTGCATAACTCTCCGATTTTTGCTCTCATCTCATCTACTTTAGGCGAGATTTTCGGCGTTTTGCATTCTATTGATACGGAAATATGCATTAGCCTCATGTTTTTTTCTTTTAATCCGTCAAGTGCAACTTGAAGATACACTGCCGAATCTGTAATTCCTTTTTTGCAAAGCTCGTCTGCCGGCGCGCCTAAAATATTCCGTGCGGTCAAACCCGAGACAGCATTTGTCAGTGCGTGAAGCACTACGTCGCCGTCGCTGTTGGCGAGCATCCCGCGACTTCCTTCAAAAACTACGCCGCCGAGAATCAGCGGTTTATTTTCGTCCGTGAAGCGGTGTGAATCCTGGCCTATTGCGCTTAAAGTGTACTTAAATTCACTCATTGCCTCAACTCACTCCCGTGGAACCGAATCCGCCGCCGCGATTGTTACCGATGTCTTTTACGCTTTCTACCTGCTTAAATTGTATCGCCGGCACTCTTTGGAGCACAAACTGCGCAACTCTTTCTCCTTTTTCTACTGTAAAAGCTGTGTCGGGAGACGTGTTTTGCATTATAATGCACACTTCGTCGCGGTAACCTGCATCTATCGTGCCGGGTGTGTTTGCAACTCTAAGCGGTGTTTTAAGAGACAATCCGCTGCGGGGTCTCACTTGTATCTCGAATCCGTCCGGTATCGCGACTTTGAGCCCTGTCGGTATCAAAACCGTCTTGCTCGGCGCGATTACGACAGTTTCTGCTGCTCTCACGTCCATGCCTGCATCACCTTCGCGTGCGTATGACGGTATTTGTACACCTTCTCTGCAAATTTCTACGAAAACTTCTACGTTTTCTCTCATTCTGCTATTCCCCTTTTATTTTTTCTTGCAAATAACCTCTGTGCCTCCCATATAAGGACGAAGTACCTCGGGCACCCTTATGCTGCCGTCTTCGTTGTAGTTATTTTCAAGAAGAGCGATAAGCATTCTCGGAGGTGCTGCAACAGTATTATTGAGCGTGTGAGCGAAATAATTTCCTTTCTCGCCTTTAACTCTGATGCCCAAGCGTCTGCTTTGTGCATCTGTCAAGTTAGAGCAACTGCCAACTTCGAAATATTTCTTCTGTCTTGGGCTCCATGCCTCAACGTCTACGCTTTTTGATTTAAGGTCTGCGAGGTCTCCGGAGCAGCATTCCAACGTTCTTACCGGTATATCCATACTGCGGAAAAGTTCTACAGTATATGACCACATTTTTTCATACCACTCTTTGCTGTCCTCAGGCTCACAAACAACTATCATTTCTTGCTTCTCGAATTGGTGTATTCTGTAAACACCACGTTCTTCAATACCGTGTGCTCCTTTTTCTTTACGGAAACACGGCGAATATGACGTCATTGTGTACGGAAGCTCTGCCTTAGGCAAGAACTGGTCCTTAAACTTTCCTATCATCGAGTGCTCGCTCGTACCGATAAGATACAAGTCCTCACCTTCAATCTTGTACATCATAGCGTCCATTTCTTCAAAGCTCATAACGCCTGTAACAACGTCGCTTCTTATCATGAACGGAGGTATACAATATGTGAAACCTTTGGATATCATAAAATCTCTTGCATATGCAAGAACTGCTGATTCAAGTCTTGCTATATCTCCTAAAAGATAATAAAAACCATTACCGGCAACACGTCTTGCCGAGTCAAGATCTATGCCTCCCAATGCACTCATAATATCTGTATGATAAGGTATCTCATAATCCGGAACGAAAGGCTCACCATACTTCTGAACTTCTACGTTCTCGCTATCATCTTTACCTATCGGCACTGACTCATCGAGGAAGTTCGGGATTTTCATCATACGCTCTTTGATAGCTGCCTCGTACTCAGCTTCTTTTGCTTCTATATCAACTAATTCCTGATTGATGCTGCTTACTTTTGCTTTTAAAACTTCAGCTTCATCTTTTTTTCCTTCGCGCATAAGCTTGCCTATCCGGCCGCTGATGTCATTACGCTCTTTCCTTGCATCATTGCCGCGCTGAATTGCCGCACGATTTTTACCGTCAAGCTCCAGCACTTCATCAACAAGAACAAGCTTGTGATCCTGGAATTTTTTCTTTATGTTTTCCTTAACAGCCTCCGGGTTCTCTCTGAGCAACTTAATGTCTATCATTTCCCGATTCCTCCGTAAATAAATTTATTATTATTAAATAGCATAGTTCACGCACTATAATTGTACGTTAAAGCTTATTCTATAACAAACCGTTTTTTATCGCAACTGTTTTTTTACTTTTTAATTGATGTTTTTACTTTCTGAATCCTTGCTTTACTGCATTCTAAGTGATAAAATCTCTTTGCTAAAGAACAGCACACAGGAGCTTTATTTAATGAAACATTTACCAAGCGTCAAATCTGATATCAAAAACGGTTTTAAGGATGGTCTCCCCATTGGTTTGGGTTATTTTTCGGTATCTTTTGCTTTCGGTCTTTCTACCGTCACAGCAGGTTTTACTGTTTGGCAGGCTCTTTTAATATCAATGACAAATTTAACGTCTGCCGGTCAGCTTGCGGGCGTTACGCTAATGGCCGCTTTTGCTTCCCTTTTTGAGATTGCTCTGGCTCAGCTTGTCATTAACGTCAGATACTCTCTTATGTCAATATCGCTCTCTCAAAAGCTTGACGATTCATTCAAAACGCGCGACCGGTTCATACTTTCTGCATTTATCACTGACGAAATATTTGCTGTAGCCTCAAGTTATTCCGTAATCAGCCGTACGTACATGCGAGCTTTAGCTGTATTGCCGTATATCGGTTGGACTTTGGGTACTCTTTCGGGAGCCGCGCTTGGCCACGTGCTGCCCGCCGACCTGGTATCGAGCCTTGGCATTGCAATTTACGGTATGTTTGTTGCGATTATCATACCGCCCGCAAAAAAGAGCAGACCTATTCTTGGTGTTGTGCTCACAGCCGCCGGGTTGAGCTGTTTAATGCGCTACACTCCTGTGTCGAGATATATTTC